>CALJCU010000001.1 GCA_938023885.1 uncultured Prevotella sp.
AGGTAAGACGACACCATGATTTATGGCCTCCATCGACACGATCGTCTCCAGAATGCCACAGGCCCCCATCGTGTGACCATAGCAACCCTTGTACCCGTTCACAAGGACATCACTGAGGCCGGCGCGCTCTATCGCCACCGACTCCATCTGATCATTGAACAAGGTTGCTGTGCCATGAGCATTGATAAAAGCTATTTCTTTGCCCGGCACATCTTCCGTTACTCTCTTAAGCGCCATCGTAGCCCCAATCCCATCTTTTGCCGGCGCACTAAGATGGAAGGCATCGTTACGAACCACTCCGGTAGAAAGCTTCCATCCACAGCCTTCCTCGTGCCCAAGTATCATCGTTGCAGCAGCCTCACCAAGGTTCAGACCATTACGCTCCATGTCAAAGGGACGGCAAGGTGCTGGTGACATGGCTTTAAGTGACTGGAAGCCAGAGATAATAAACTTACTCTGACACTCCACACCGCAGACGACAGCATAATCGTAGAATTCAGATTCAAGGAGCCTTTGGGCAAGTATCAATGCGGAAAGACTCGAGATACATGCATTGTCAACGACAATAGGCTCCGTCTCTAATCCCAATTTCCCAGAGATTAGTTTAGCACTGCTCACAGGAAGAAAGCGGCCGTTGTCCTCTTCGGTGCCTAATAATTCAACGTTTCCCTTTGTTGTACTGAAAATAAGCACGGTGCGTTTGGGCGACAATGTGCACTTGGTTTGCCTGATGGCATCCATGATGGAAGTCCACGCAAAAGACTCCAAACGTGTGAAGCCTTTCTGTTGTGCAAAAACAGTCTGTTCGTCGCTGAACAACGAAGCCATGAAATCTGTTGGAACACCCCATCGGCCATGCCATCCGTGGACAGACAAATGCCCTTGCAGCACCGCATTGAAATTGTCTGTTGCAGTATTGCCCAAGGGTGAGAGGATGCTGTATGATAATACGGATACCATGACTATTGTGCATTCCAAAAATTAAAATAATTATACCACTGCTCGGGATATTTCTCCAACATACGATCCAACTCCTTTGCGTAACCGTCAGCCAACTGCTGTATCTGCTGTTTTCTCAGAGCATTTTTATCGTAACTCAATGCTGTGACATAAGCTGTATATCCCGTCATGCTAGTCTTCATCACGTTGACTGTGATAACGTCCAGTCCACGCATTGCCGCCACGCTAAACGGGCCGGAAGGCAGCGAAGCCTGCGCGCCTAAAAGGCTAACGGTCACCATCTTCCGTGACCCAAAGATACGGTCAGCCGGGATGCTCATGATCTCTCCATCTGCAAGAGCACGGTTTATCTCAAAGAGATGGCTCATGTCTTGTTTCACGGGGATCATATGTATATGTGAATGCTTGAAGAGCCGCTCACGGCCTTTCATCACTGACTCTTTCTCCCCTGCATATACAAGAGCATTAAAAGGCTTGCGGTCTGAGACGAGCTCATAGCCGGCCATTTCGTAGCAACCTATATGGGCACTGAGCATGATGAAGCCTGATTCTTTCGCAGCAAGGTTCCTGAAGACGTCATGATTCTCGACACACAATTTCATCTGTTTGCCCGCGAACATTGCAAAGCGGTCGATGACAACTTGTGAAAAGAGCACAAAATTGACATATGACTTCCACAGACCTTTTACGCGGCCATAATGATGACGGTGCCGAAAATAGCTGTAAGCATAGCGTGTGGCAGGTGAGAAAATTATGCAGAAAGGAATGACGCACACAGCCGCAACCGCATACCAAAGCCTAACGTCAGTATGACGCAAGGCACCGATAAGCCAGCGGTGCATGAATCTTGTACCGAAAGTGGTACCTTGCCACGCCTGTCCTGCCATAAACTACTATTGTCCCCTTTTATTGGAATTGATATTTTTATGCCTTTTTCTTTACTACAAGGATGGAATGTCCTTGACCGAGATGATCGTGAATCTGAACCACTTCAAGTCCGGCTTCATGGATGCAATGCTCCATATCTTCCGTGTTGTACATCTTGGAGTTACCGTTGGCCAAAGCCGCGAAATAGAGGCTTGTCATGGTCAGGCACAGTGTTGCAGGTTCAAAACGCTGGCGGTCCCACAGAGTCTCCATGATATAGATCTTCGTCTTCTCGGTCATCGCTTCCCGCGCACGCTTGAGAATACTCACGATCTGCTCCATGCTGAAGCAGTCGAGAAACTGACTCATCCAAATGGCATCGGGACCCTCAGCAGATTGTGGAAACGACTGTGTCTCATCAAGTAAGTTGATGCCATAACCTCTGATACGATCATTCCCCGGCTTTGCTTTGATGTTCTCCTCCATCATGGCTACCTGCTGTGGCAAATCGAGGACTGTAACCTGTGCCTCATGACTATAACTCACACAGTGGAGAGCCCATTTGCCTGTGTTGCCTCCTACATCATAGAGTGTACGAACATGATGCTCATCGAAGACGATTCGAAGCGCATCTGAAAAAGACGACTCACTGTAGAAGTGATCGAACCCGAACCAACTTTTTTGCACATTCTTGGGAAGACTCGGAAGACCTTCATAGATGGTGGGCCACGAACCGAAATGCCTCAGGCCTGCCGGTTTGCCTTCCTTCAGTGATTCTTCAAGATGGAACCAGCCCTCATAGTTGACATCCTGATTGAAATCGATATTCACCCTTGTTGCTGGATCATTGAGGAGGAACCAACCCGTCTTTGACAGTGTGAAGCGGTTTGTATCCGGGTCAATAAGTACCGTGCCGATGCTCAATGAGGCCTCTAACAGGCATTTAACGGCATAATCGGAGAGATGAGTCTTTGATACAATCTCTGACCGTGTCAGGCCTTTGTCGCTGTCGCGAAGCAGGTCGAGAATACCAAACTTCACCATCAACCGGGATACCTGGAATATTACAGGTCCCCAGGCAATAAACTCAGCCAATCGCTGGGCCCCGCGTGCAGACATGTGCTCGGAGGTATATTTATCTTTTAATGATTCAGATAAATGCATGAATAACCGTTCATCAAAAATATTACATGTCTAATTGATTCCTGCCTTGGTGAAAACGTCATCAATGCGGTCCCGCACTGTCGGGTCATAGCCTAAGCCCTTGCAAACAGTTTTACCGAACTTCTTCCCGGCACTTTTCATGCCATCTCCCCAGAGATTGGACATGGAGCCGAAAGTACCTCCTTTACCATTGACAACAAACTCAGCCATCACCTTGCCAGTCACAGTCTCTACGAAAGAACATTCAATACTGTTGTTACCCTTGCGCTCGATATTCTGTGGGCGGATAAAAAGCGTATATTTCCGACCTTTCTCACTCGAGAGAAACAGTCCTACTTTCTCCAGCTGATCATTGGCATTCGAGATGAAGTCGTCGATACGTGTCTTCAACTGATTCTCGTACTCATACTTAGCATTATATTCGGGTTGCTCAGTCTGTCTGATTTCCAACCAATTCTTAGGTGAGAACCCCGCAATTTTAAGATCAGACCAGTCGACAACATAGCTGATGCCCTGCTCTCCTTTGAGAAAAGCAAAAGAAATCTTATCAGCGCCTTGGGCAGAGACTGCTGTCATAAAATACACGATAAGCAAAAGTATCG
>CALJCU010000002.1 GCA_938023885.1 uncultured Prevotella sp.
GTCCTTCGTGTAGACCTGATGCATGAAATTGGCATCAAGATGAACGGTGACAATAGCATACTTATCCGTGATCTCATGGCACACCTTGCGGAAATAATCCATCTTCGCTGTGTCATAGTACTGGAAGTACATCGTGTTGTTGACGTGTCCAAAAGCATCCGCGTCCATCCAGCGCAACTGGATGGGCATGGAATGATGATACTCTATCTTTAATTCGTGATCTGTCATACACACTTGATGATTTTCTTTCCTTCAGCCACGGCCTCCATATTCAACGGAATAAGGTCGTGATGGCGCTCGGGCAATGTCTTGTAAAGCGCATGTTCCAAGGCATCGTCCGGCAGGAAGGAGCCTGTGACCTGAAGCAGTCCTCCAAGTACGATCATATTGAAAACCTTATTGTTATGCATTTCTGCCGCCTTTGCCATAGCGTCAATACGATAGATGGTAATGTCTCCGCGCAATGGAGAATTGACGATACCATTGCCGTCATAGATGAGTAAGCCGCCAGGCTTCACCTTCGGCAGGAACTTATCAAGCGAGGGCTGGTTAAGGACGATAGCGATATCGTAACTGGAGAGTATGGGTGAGGAAATACTGTCGTCGCTGACAATAACCGTCACATTGGCTGTTCCACCACGCTGCTCAGGACCATAGGCTGGCATCCATGTCACGTCCTTGCCGGCAACAAGGCCGCTGTAAGCAAGAATTTTTCCCATAGAAAGCACACCCTGACCGCCAAAGCCACTGATGATAATTTCTTTTTTCATTTTCTTTGAAACTTTTAATGCGGGCATGATGACCGCCCGCCAACCCATTAGATGCCCGTTGTGTCTTTTAAGTCACCTTTCTTATAATATTCAAGCATATGCTCCTCCAGCCATTTGTTAGCATTAACCGGAGACATTTTCCACCCGCTGGAGCACGTAGAGACAATCTCCACCAGTGATGAGCCTTTGCCTTCCATAGATGATTGGAAAGCTTTGCGAATGGCCCGTTTCGCCTTGCGAATGGCTGCCACAGTCTCTACGCTCTGACGACTGACGAAGCATACACCATCGAGCTGTGCGGCTATCTCCGTTATTTTCAATGGATAGCCGTTGAGTTCAGGATCACGTCCGAAGGGACATGTCGTCGTCTTCTGCCCAATAAGGGTAGTCGGTGCCATCTGTCCGCCTGTCATACCATAAATGGCATTGTTGATGAAGACTATAGGGATGTTCTCCCCACGGTTGAGCATATGCAGTGTCTCTGCTGTGCCTATGGCCGCAAGGTCGCCGTCACCCTGATAGGTGAAGACAAGACGGTCGGGCCAGCAACGCTTGATGCCGGTTGCCACCGCTGGCGCGCGGCCGTGGGCTGCCTCTTGCCAATCGATATCTATGTAGCGATAGGCAAACACAGCGCAACCTACAGGGCTCACGCCAACAGTTTTGTCAGCCATACCCATCTCCTCAATCACTTCTGCCACAAGTTTGTGGACCACACCGTGGGAACAACCTGCACAATAGTGCATCGGCGTGTCATTCATTAATCTCGGCTTGGCATAAACCAAGTTCTCCGGGGCTATGATATCATTCTGCATAACTTTGTAATCTGTTCAGTGCTTCTTTTATTTCATTAGGATCGGGTACGATTCCACCCTGCCGGCCGTAATGCATCACGGGCACACGGCCATTGACAGAAAGACGGACATCCTCAATCATCTGCCCAGCATTCATCTCCGCCACAAGAATACCCTTGCAGCGATCGGCCAGCGTCGCAATCTGTTTCTCCGGAAACGGCCAGAGAGTAATAGGACGGAAGAGTCCCACCTTGAGGCCCTCTTCACGGGCAAGCTCTACGGCTTTCTCCGCGATACGCGCCATACTTCCGAAAGCCACGACAACATACTCAGCATCGTCCATACCGATGGACTCGTAGCGCACTTCCTTGTCTTTACACGCTTGATACTTCTTCTGTAAATGAATATTACGCTGTTCCATCACCTCGGGCTTCAGTTCGAGCGAGGTGATGATATTTGGCCGGCGTCCTCCTATTCTTCCGAAGGAAGCCCAAGGATAACGCTTCATGACCTCCTCATCAGTGAGACGCGGCTTCATCGGTGGCAACACTACCTTCTCCATCATCTGTCCGATGACACCATCAGAAAGAATCATGACGGGGTTACGGTAACGGAATGCCAGTTCGAAGGCAAGGCCCATAAAGTCAGCCATTTCCTGCACACTGGCAGGAGCGAGGACAATGACATTATAGTCGCCGTTGCCGCCGCCACGCGTTGCCTGGAAATAGTCGCCCTGCGAGGGCTGAATCGTACCCAGCCCAGGGCCGCCACGCTGTACGTTGACGATGACACCTGGAATCTCTGCACCAGCCATATAACTGATACCCTCCTGCATCAAAGCTACACCAGGT
>CALJCU010000003.1 GCA_938023885.1 uncultured Prevotella sp.
ATACATAATACCAGCTCTTTTAATTTAATATATATACAACAGCCTATCTATTCATTTAACGGAAGAACCGAAAAATCGGCCTTGATCCACATCTTGATGTTGTTAACTAATGCAAAGATATAAATTTTAAAATAATATATGATGAAAATATTAATATTGAATCCCATCTTATTCACCGCGACGGATGGCGTTCTTCCAAAGGTAAAAACTATCAAGGACACGATGATTTATGGTATGTGCCTTGGGTTTAAGAAGCTTGGGCACGATGTTACCTTGATTGCAATGGATGATTATCGGCCGACATGTAAAGAGACTTACGATTTCCCGGTAATCTTCATGAAATCTGTTGGGACGAGAATACTATCTTATGCTCTTCCCCTCTCCTTTGAGTTATGGCGTTGGCTGAAGAAGCATAACAGTGAATATGATTTAGTCATCTCAAGTGAGACATTTAGTTTTCATTCCTTATTTGCTTCTTTGAGTTGTCCCGATAAGACAATAATATGGCAGGAACTTACTGCTCATCAAAGAAAAATGCATGAGATTCCTTCAAAGATATGGCATAACACCATTGCAAGGTTATTCATGCGACAAGTAAGAGCCGTTGTTCCTCGTTCGGAAAAGGCTTATCATTTCATTCACAAATATATGCCTCAGACGGTTAAGACCGTTGTGGATCATGGCATCAACATAGATAAATTCCTTTATTCGGAAGAAAAGAAGAGACAGATAATCAGTTCATCGCAACTAATATACCGCAAGAATGTTGACGGAATAATTAGAATCTTCCATCGGTTCCATCAGTTGGAGGGATACAAAGATGTAAGATTGCTGATTGCAGGGCGTGGAGAAGAAGAGCCTAAGCTCAAGGAACTTGTTCATGAGTTAGGTCTGGATGACGTCGTTGATTTCCTTGGATTCCTGCCACAGGCTGCATTAAATAGCTACATTCGTTATTCAATGGCATTTTTGGTGAACACCCGGCAGGATCTTAATATGGTCTCCATCCCAGAGAGCATTGTCTCTGGAACGCCTATACTCACTAATCGCCAGCCATCTTCCGCTGGTTATATTGCTAAGGAGCATTTAGGGATAGTGAAAGATGAGTGGGATGAAAATGACATAAAAAAAATAATAGACAATAATGCTGAGTACGTGAAGAGGTGCATCTCGTATCGTGATAATCTTACAAGTACACATTCTGCACAAGCTTTAATCAACGTTTATGAAAATACTGTTAGCAAATAAGTTTTATTACCGCCGGGGCGGCGACTGCATCTATATGCTTAACTTGGAGCAGTTGCTGAAGGCTCACGGACATGAGGTTGCCGTGTTTGCCATGGACTTTCCGGAGAATCTCGAAACTCCATGGAAGAAATACTTTCCGTCAAACATGAGTAAACTGAAGGTTTTCACGCGACCTTTCGGTGATACTGAAACACGAAAGAAATTCACGCATTTGCTTGAAGACTTCAAGCCGGATGTGGTGCACCTGAACAATATCCACACGCAGCTCTCACCGATCATCGGAGAGATAGCACATCAGAAGGGTATGCGAGTCGTATGGACATTGCATGACTATAAGCTGCTGTGCCCACGGTATGATTGCATACGAGGCGGAGAAAATTGCGAGTTATGCTTTGGCGATAACGCCAATAAAAAGGATTGCCTAAAGTATTCTTGCATGAAAGGCGGTAAGCTTGGTAGTTGGATTGGCTATCGTGAAGCTGTGAAATGGAACGGCGCACGGCTGCAAGGCAACACGGATGTATTTATCTGCCCCAGTAAGTTCATGGCCGGTAAGATGGCACAAGGAGGCTTCGATAGTAAGAAGTTGGTACCACTGCGCAACTTCATCGACGTGGAAAAATGCGAATCAGATAATCAACGCAAAGGTGATTACTATTGTTATGTAGGCAGGCTCAGTCATGAGAAAGGTGTACAGACATTGATAGAAGCTGCTAATCAGTTACCATATAAACTCGTTGTGATTGGTGGCGGTCCACTGATGGATGAGTGCAAGGCGAAAGCAAAGGATAATATTGAGTTTGTCGGCTTCAAACAGTGGAACGAAATCAAGACGCTCGTTGGTGGCACCCGTTTCTCTGTCATCCCTTCTGAGTGGTACGAGAACAACCCCTTGTCGGTAATAGAGGCAGAGTGCCTGGGAACACCAGTGCTTGGTGCAAGAATAGGCGGTATTCCCGAGTTGATTGAAGAAGGCAAGACGGGTATGACGTTCACCAGCAAGGATGTGGCGGATCTCAAGGATAAAATTCAGAAGATGTGGGATACGCCGTTCAATTACGCTGAGATCGCTGAGCAGTCCATGCAGCGGTATAACGCTGAGAAATATTATCAAGACATCATAAAGATATACGAGGGCTAAACTCTCGCTGACTATTTTTGATTTCTCTCGCAAAGGCGCCAAGAACGCTAAGGATAGAAGCATAGATGCTTACGCAAAGATAAACCTCCGACATGTAGCGAGCTTTGCGCCTTGGCGAGAGACTACAATATACGAAAATTCAATAAACATTATGAGTAATAATAGAATTCCGCGCCCAACAGACGCAAGTATCATTCTGACGTATCGTTGTCCGATGCGTTGTGTCATGTGTAACATCTGGAAGAATCCGACTAACAAGAAGGAGGAGTTGAAGGCCGAGGACCTGAAGTGTCTTCCACAGTTGAAGTTCATCAACCTCACTGGTGGTGAGCCGTTCATCCGTGAGGACCTGCCGGAGATCGTGGAGGAGTGCTACAAGCATACCAACCGTATTGTGATCTCTACATCGGGCTGGTTTGAGGACCGCGTCGTAGCTCTCGCTAAGCGTTTCCCGAATATCGGTATCCGTATCTCTATCGAGGGGCTGAGCCAAAAGAACGATGAGCTCCGCGGTCATGCCGGTGGTTTCGATAAGGGCCTGCGCACACTGCTCACCCTGAAGCACATGGGACTGAAGGATATCGGTTTTGGCTGCACGGTAAGTAACAATAACTCTAAGGACATGCTCTCACTCTATCAGTTGAGTCTTGCCATGGGTATGGAGTTCGCTACGGCAGCTTTCCACAACTCATTCTACTTCCATAAGTACGACAACCAGATCACGAACAAGGACGAGGTCTGCAATAACTTCAAGCAGCTCATAGCCTGGCAGTTGAAGGAGAAGCATCCGAAGAGTTGGTTCCGTGCTTGGTTCAACATGGGTCTTATCAACTACATCGAGGGTGGCAAGCGTATGTTGCCTTGTGAGGCTGGCTCCGCAAACTTCTTCATTGACCCATGGGGTGAGGTACTTCCTTGCAACGGTATGGAGACGAAATACTTCGAGGCATCTATGGGTAACATCCACGAGAAGCCATTCATGGAGATCTGGGAGAGCGAGCAGGCACAGAAGGTACGTGATGCCGTACGCACCTGCCCGAAGAACTGTTGGATGGTTGGTACCGCAAGCCCTGTGATGCACAAGTACGTCAAGTATCCCGCTAAGTGGGCGCTGAAGAACAAGTGGCGCTCGATGTGTGGCAAGGAGGCATGCCTCGACTTCTCACAGTGTCCCGTAGGCCAGGATCCTCGCCAGGGAGACCTGAGAGTGGAGCATCCAGACGCAGAAGAGGTGCAACCCGCAGGTGAGCCGATGAAGGGTGCTGGACACACAGAAGAGAACAAATAATAATCTCACATGGATTATATAGATCGCACGGATATCTTCTTTATCTGTATCTGTGTAATCCATGTAATTTTGAAAGAACACCATTCCCAATCTAACCCACATTTTTACAGATAAAGAATAACATAGGAATCACATGACGAGCATTACCCCCCTACAGAGAGAAAGATATGATTCATTAAATGGATTAAGGGCACTTGCAGCTATTGGTATTGTAATGATGCACGTGCAAGCAAACATTAATTTGAAACCTGACTTAGGATTTTTTACTTCTTGGATAATCCCATTCTTTACAGACTTCACTTTGCTTTTCATGCTGCTTAGTGCTTTCTCAATGTGTTGTGGGTATTACGAGCGAGTTAAAAATGGATTGATAACACCAAATGCTTTTTACAAGAGACGATATCAAAGGATTTTCCCATTCTTTGCTTTTCTTGTGGCTATTGATTTTGTTACAGAACCAAGTTGGGGCACGTTTTGTGAGGCTTTCGCCGATCTAACCTTGTGTTTCAATTTCCTAAACGCTGATATTCATGTTATAGGGGTAGGGTGGTTTCTTGGTACCATCTTCGTGTTCTATCTATTATTTCCGTTCTTCGTATTTTTAATGGATAATAAGAAAAGAGCATGGATTTCTACAACACTGGTATCGCTTATGTGCTATATAGCCATTAACTATTTCAAGGTTCTTGCCCGTTCTAACATTTTGTACAGCAGCCCATTCTTTATCATCGGGGGACTCATTTATCTCTATCGAAAAGAAATAATAGCAATAGCCGAAAAGCATTATAAAGTATGTTTGACTTTTAGTATACTCATTACATTAGGTTATTTCTTAACTCGAATGAGTAATACCTTTTTCCATAATATAGCAGAAGTCATTCTTTTTAGCGTTTGGACTGTTTATGCTATAGCTAAGAAAAATGTAGTGCTAGGCAATAAGGTTATGAAATTCCTAAGTGGTATAAGTATGGAGATATATCTCTGCCATATGATGTTTTATAGAGTTGTCGAGAAAATGCATTTGGAGAATTTCATAAGCAACAATAATATTTTATACTTTATAGAATTGATTCTTGTCTTGATCGGGGCAATTTTCTTCTCATATATCGTGAAGTACTATTGCTTCCCGTTTGTTGGAAAAGGGTTGAGTAAATTAAGGGCAAAGTAATTAAAGTAATTATTGAAAGAAGATGACTAAAATAGTAGTGACCGGTACTCGTGGCATCCCTAATGTTATGGGTGGCGTGGAGACGCATTGTGAGGAGCTGTTCCCACGGATCGTGGAAAGAGGATTTGACGTGACCGTAATCCGGCGGGATAAGTATGTTCACGATGGCCTGAAGGAGTGGGAAGGTGTGAAACTCGTAGATGTGGCATCGCCTAATAAGAAAGCCTTCGAAGCGATTGTGCATACTTGGCGTGCTATATGGAAAGCGAAGAGCCTCCATGCTGACATCGTCCACATTAACGCCATTGGTCCTGCGATGTTGGCACCGCTTGCCCGATTGTTGGGCATGAAGGTGGTGTTTACGCACCACGGTTCCGACTATGACCGTGACAAGTGGGGATTCGCTGCTAAGACGATATTGAAGTTAGGTGAGCGTATGGGTTGCACGTTTGCCAACGATGTGATTGTTATCAGCGAAGTCATCAAGAGCTTGATCGCCAAGAAATATGGTCGGACAAAGAACGTTCACCTTATCTATAATGGAGTGCCAAAGCCAGAGATCTGTGAATATCCCGAATATTTTGAACAGTTAGGTATCGAGAAGGGTAAATATATCCTCGGCATGTGCCGTTTCGTGCCGGAGAAACGTCTTCATGATCTTATCCACGCTTTCAAACAGATTAAGGCGAAGAATGAGAGTGGCGAGAAAATCAAGCTTGTTCTTGCCGGTGACACAGACTTTGAGGATGACTATTCCCGTCAGCTTAAGCAGTTGGCACGTGACAATGGTGTTGTTCTGACAGGCTTCATCAAAGGCAAGAAACTCCATTCGCTTTTTACCAATTGCCGAGCATATTGTCTGCCTTCTTCCCATGAGGGTCTGCCTATTGCACTGCTTGAAGCTATGAGCTATTCTGTGCCTGTCATTGTATCGGATATTCCGGCTAACCTTGAAGTTGGCCTTCCCGAGAAAGATTACTTCCCAATGGGTAATATTGACGCTCTGCGTGATAAGCTCCAGGCCATCGTTGATGAGTCATACCATCATGTTGAATACGATATGAGCAAATATAACTGGGATAAGATTGCTGACCAGACAGCGGAGGTGTACCGCTCACTGATGAGACAATGAAGCATATTGAAGATCTCTTCCAACTTGTTCGGCTGTCTATAGGGACGACAGACCATTTCGAGGGCATTTTGAGTACGGCCAAATGGCGACAGGTGTTTGAGATGGTGAAGAAACAGGGTCTTTCGGGGATTTGTTTTGAAGGAGTTGAGAAACTGCCGGAGGAGATGTCGCCAGGAGAGAATCTCATCATGGACTGGATGGGAGAGGCTGTGAAAATAGAGAGACGGAACAGTAAACTGGATCATGATGTAGCCGAAGAAGTGGCATGGATGGAAGGTGAGGGTTTTGATTGCTGTCTGTTGAAAGGGCAAGGTAATGCGTTGCTTTATCCGGACCCGGCTGCAAGGACACCAGGAGATATTGACTTGTGGGTCCGGCCTAAGATGAGCCAGGGCTTAGAAAGGGATATCAAGACCATTATCTCGTTTGTAAGGGACAGGAACATCAGGGCAAAGGCCGTCTATCACCATATCGACGGACTAAACCAGAATGGCACAGAGGTGGAAGTGCACTATCGTCCCCATTTCATGCAGAACCTCACTCATAATGCACGGTTACAGCACTATTTTCAGGAACATGCTGACGAGCAGTTTACGCATTACGTGGAGATTGGCAGTCAAAAGGTAGCGATACCCACTGATGAGTTTAATATCGTCTTCCAACTCAGTCATATCTACCAACATCTCTTCCATGAGGGAATAGGACTTAGACAGATAGTTGACTATTATTATCTTTTGAAGCAGTATGTTGCATCCTCAAAGGACTCTCGAACGGATTGGAAATCGTTGCTAAAGCACCTCGGATTGTTCCATGTCGCTTCAGCACTCATGTGGATACTCACGGAGAAGTTAGGCATGGACAAAGACTGGGCAATCGTGGAACCAGATGGAAGGCGAGGAAATTTTGTAGTTAAAGAGATTCTCCTTGGTGGAAACTTCGGCAAGTACGACAATCGGAATGCCAAGTTCGGGCATTCAGCCTTAGGAAAGAACATCCAGCGGTTGTCACGCGATGCACGCTTGGTCCGATATTTCCCATCTGAGGCCATAAGTGAGCCGGTGTTCAGACTCTATCATGCATGGTGGAGGTGGAAAAGAAGATTTTCCCCCAACTCCTCCTTAGAAAGGAGAGGGGAATGGGTTAGATCTGAACAGCATAGCGAAAAGCGGGAGAAACTAAATCGTGCTCCGTTGATATAGCCTGGGAATTATCGCCTCTTTTCTGTCGCTGAATAGTTGATGCGGTAGGCCTTGGCGGCACGGAGGGCCTGCTTGACGTCGCTGATGATGCCCATGTGGGTGCCACGGTCCGCCTTGATCGACACGGTCATCTGCTCCTGATCCTCGGGCGACATGCGGTTACGCTCCGCCGTGACGTAGTCGGCAACCTCGGAGGCGGGCGTGAACTTATCGTTGAGCTGGATGCGCGTGCCGTTGCCGAAGGTCTTACGGAGGTCAGCTGACGGGCGGCCTATATAGATATAGGTGACGGACGTCTTCTTCGTCAGCCGCGTAAGCTCTGTGCCCTGTGGCGTGCGGAACTGCACCTTGACCGCCACTTTCTGCATGTGGGTGACGATCATAAAGAAGAAGAGGACCGTAAAGATAAGGTCGGGGAGGGATGCGGTGTTCAGTCCGGGCACCTCATGACGCCGACGTCTGAACATCGTCATTCTGTGCCTCCTTTCTCGTTTGCAGCCTCATCGGATGAGGCTGTGTTAGTGGCTCCATTGGCGGATTCGTCCTGTCCGATGGAGCCATTATACTGTTCGGCAATACGCTGTGGACATTCGTCCTTCACCTTGTCGCGCTGTGTCTGCGACAGGGCATTATAATCACGGCCGTAGAGGCGGAGGGCCGTGCGGTCGCGCAGCACGCGGTAAGCTGCCATGAGCTCGTTCTGCATGCCGAAATAAGTATCATAGTTCGATCCCGGGTCGACCTTGACGGTGATGAGATGACGCTTGCCCACCCGCTGCACGAAGTTCTCCACCTCGGCACGCAGCCGGTTCACGGGGAACGGCTTGCCGTCGAGAAGCAGTTGGTTGTCAGCATTGATGACGAGCTGCATCGTCGTACCTTTCTCTACGAACGACTCCTGCATATCGTTCTTCCCCGTCGGCGGAAGCTGACGCTGCAGGCCCTTGTCGATATCCATGTTTGTCGTGACAAGGAAGAAGATGAGGAGCATGAACGAGATATCGGCTGTCGATGTCGTGTTCAGTCCCGGTACGCGGTGTTCCTTATGCTTGAACATCATGGCTTGCGGATGTATTTAGTGGCGCCGTAGATCACGGCTGCGACGGCAGCGACGATCATCAGCAGCGAGGTAGCGACGAACATGTCAGAGGCCTTGAGCCAGAACGTGTCGGTATAGTCGGCTCCATTGATTTTCATGGGAGTGGACGATCCGAGGAGGAACGTCAGGAGAAGGACAAGGGCAGTGCCCCCCGCGATACAGAGCCCGATCTTCCTTACGGGGATGTTGTTCACGATACGTTCGCCTCCACTGCTCACCTTGTTGCTCCTCACGGCAGACCACACCGCCACGGCGAAGTTGCTGATGGTGAGGAGCATCATGAACACGAGCAGCACGTCGGTGAAGAGTGGCGCATTGAAGCTGCCGTCCTCATCGGAAGGCCTGTTGTAGCTGATGAGCCAGAACAGGGCGAAGATGATGACGATGAGGCCCACGAGCACGTAGAGAACGCGCGATGGCAGTTTCTTTTTATCAATTTTCATGCATCAAGCCCTCCTTGTCTAATTGACCTTTTTGTGTGGCTTTCTTATATCTGGTGATAGAGTCCATGAGCGTGATGGCCGACTCCTCCATCTGTGAGGTGAGGTGATCGATCTTCGAGAGAATATAGTTGTAGAACAGTTGCAGGATAAGTGCGACGATGATACCGAAGATAGTCGTGATCAGTGCCACCTTCATACCGGCAGCCACGATGGTGGGACTGATGTCACCGGCTGTCTGAATCTGGTCGAAAGCCATGACCATTCCCACAACGGTACCGAGGAATCCCAGTGAAGGTGCCATGGCGATGAACAACGTGATCCATGAGCAGCCTTTTTCGAGATTAGCGCTCTGTACGGAGCCGTAGCTGATGATGCTGCGCTCGATATTGTCCATTTTCTCATTGATGCGCTCAAGACCCTGATAGCAGATGGATGCCACGGGACCACGCGTGTTACAACACTGTGCCTTGCCGCCTTCAATGTCACCGGCCTCCAGTTTCCTGCAGAGGTCAGCCATGAACTTCTTCGCGTCAATCTCTGAGAGACTCAGATAGATGATACGCTCAATGCAGAACGCCAGGCCGAGGACGAGGGCCAGTGCCACAAACGACATGAAACCGGCGTTACCCTCGATGAACTTTGTCTTGAGTGACTTGTAGAATCCCTGGCTCTCTTCTGCCGGCATGCCGCCGTTGTCGGAACCTAAGCCGGCGAGGGAGGCGTCATCGGTTGTGTCAGCGGGGTTGGGTGTTGATGATGTGTCAGCGGGGGAGGAAGACGGCCGGGCCGCAGCCTCTTTGTCAGCTTTCGCTGCGGGCTTCCGGGCCAATGCCACAGGGCAGGAAATGACTGACGATACTAAGACAAGCATCGTGAGAACTATTGCGCGGGTAAGCATTCTCTTCATCTTCCCCGGATTGAAAACGTTCATAGAATCCATAATTATTCAAAATTACCGCAAAGTTACTACAAATGGAACGTTGTGCAAAAGAAAAAAGTATAAAAGATATTTATGCTCAAGGAAGACATAACCTGTCGGGGTACCGGTTCTTGAAGCATATGATTCCGTCCTCTTTGAGGAGGGGATAAAGTGAAAGGTCTTTTTTTTATTTTTCTTTGTTCCTTTCCATTACTTTTTCGTAACTTTGCACGAAATACTGACACACAGAAATGAGCAGACAGAAAACGAACCTCATGTTGCACGACGCTATATGCCGCCTCTCTGATCCTGAATCGCTGCAGGGACTGTGCCATGAACATGAGGAGGGTTATCCTCTCCCTTCCGGTGAGAGCCTTGAGGAGATTATACAGCTGGCCCGCGCTATCCTCTTTCCTGGTTATTTTGGGAAGTCACAGGTCGATATCCATACCATCAAGTACCAGATTGGCGTCAATGTCGAGCGGATGTATCATCTGCTCTGCGAGCAGGTCCTTGCCGGATTGTGTTTCAGTTATGTATCCAAAGACGATTCTGACAGGGTGAAGATTGCTGATGGCAACCTGACGATGAAGGCGCACGACATCTCGCGAGAGCTCATCAGCCGGCTGCCGGAGATACGCCGCATGCTTGCCACAGATGTCTCGGCAGCCTACAACGGTGACCCTGCCGCCCACAGTCAGGCAGAGATTATCTCCTGTTACCCCGTCATCAGATGTCTCACAAATTATCGTGTCGCCCACGAGCTCTGTCTCATGGGTGTGCCGCTTATCCCGCGTCTCATGACCGAGCTCGCCCACTCGGAGACCGGCATTGACATCAACCCCGGTGCCTCCATCGGTGAATACTTCACCATCGACCACGGCACGGGTGTCGTCATTGGCGAGACATGTATCATCGGGCGTAACGTCAAGCTCTACCAGGGTGTCACCCTTGGTGCCAAGAGCTTCCCGCTCGACAAGGACGGCAACCCCATCAAGGGCATTCCCCGTCATCCCGTCATCGGCGACAATGTCGTCATCTATGCCAACGCTACCGTCCTGGGCCGTGTGACGATAGGATCAGGCTCCGTCATCGGTGCCAACGTGTGGGTGACACACGACATGAAGCCCGGCTCAAGGAAATATAAACAACAGAAAAAAGATATATTTGATTTAGAATTCAATAATGGAACAGGAATTTGAACTCATCGCCAAGACTTTCATGGGACTTGAAAATGTGTTGGCTCAGGAGCTCACGCAGCTTGGTGCAAACAACGTACAGATCGGCAGGCGCATGGTGTCGTTCACGGGAGACAAAGAGATGATGTACCGTGCCAACTTCCAGCTGCACACCGCCATCCGGGTCCTCAAGCCCATCAAGCATTTCAAGGCGCGCTCGGCAGAGGAGGTATATGATAACGTGAAGACCGTCGACTGGAGCAAGTATATCCTTCCGGGGAAGACGTTTGCCGTCGATTCCGTGGTCTACTCTGACGAGTTCCGCAACTCCCATTTCGTCACTTACAAAGTCAAGGACGCCATCGTCGACCAGTTCCGTGAGAAGACGGGCTCCCGCCCTAACATCTCCGTGGCCAATCCCGACATCCGGCTCCATATCCATATCGCCGGCGATGACGGCTCTGTCTCTCTCGACTCCAGTGGTGAGTCGCTGCACCGCCGCGGCTACCGTCAGGAAAGTGTGGAGGCCCCGCTCAATGAGGTCCTCGCTGCCGGCATGATTCTCATGACAGGATGGAAAGGTGAGTGTGACCTTATCGACCCTATGGACGGATCGGGTACCATCGCCATTGAGGCGGCCCTCATCGCCCGTAACATCTCTCCC
Source organism: uncultured Prevotella sp. (assembly GCA_938023885.1). Classification (GTDB taxonomy): domain Bacteria; phylum Bacteroidota; class Bacteroidia; order Bacteroidales; family Bacteroidaceae; genus Prevotella. The sequence continues at coordinate 11,480 of CALJCU010000003.1, forward strand.
GGTGTGTTCCGTAAGGGCTTTGCGTTTGAGAAATGGCCCGACTTTGACCAGGATCTCTTCGGGACTATCTATAACGACGACTCTCAGGAACGTCCCTTCGAACATCATATCTATGCCTACGACATCGACATGAAGGCTGTCAACACGGCGCGTATGAACGTCAAGGCTGCCGGTCTCTCACAGGACATCTCCGTGGAGCAGCAGGATTTCAAGGACTTCAAGAAGCCTGCGGAGAAGAGTATCATCGTCATGAACCCGCCTTACGGTGAGCGTATCACGACGCCGGACCTTCTGGGCACCTATAAGATGATCGGCGAGAAGCTCAAGCGCGAGTTCAGCGGCAACGAGGCCTGGGTGCTGTCGTACCGTGAGGAGTGCTTCGAGCAGATTGGTCTGAAGCCCTCTATCAAGATACCTCTTTATAATGGTTCCCTCGAGTGCGAGTTCCGTAAGTACACGCTTTTCGACGGTAAGATGGCCGACTTCCGCCATGAGGGCGGCATCGTAAAGAACGAGGAGGAGAAGCGCGAGATGGCTCAGAAGCACCGGTTCAAGAAGAACCGTGAGTTCAAGGAGCGCCTCGATGGTGAAAGCAACTATGGCAATGCCAGGGGACGTGGCGGCAAGCATAACTATTATTCGCTCAAGCGTGACCTGCAGGCTAATGAGGATGGTGACATCCGCACATTCAAGTTCCATTCCTTCGACGACGAGCGTGGAAACAGACGTAAGCCGGCAAGAGGCAGACTCGACGAAGACCGCAGGTCGTTCTCGAAGGATAAGAAGTGGAAGAAGAAATACCGGGAGTAAGGCCTATAATATGATGCTGAAGAAGATATTTGTTTTTATGATGTCGGCAATGACTTTCATGGGAGCTGAGGCCCGGACGCAGACGGCACAGAATGCGCAGTCAGTGCGGAGCTGTCTGTTCACGCTCGAGGACCTCAACTTTGGCGGTGTCAGCTACCATAAGTTCGTGCCGGAGAACCGGTGGACGACATGGTGGGGAGATGAGCTTATCCGTCTCGATGCCGGGTACTGCTCTGTCGTCGATAAAAACACGGGTAAGGAGAAGACACTGATCACGGCAGCCCGGCTCAAGAGGGACGGGCTGACGGTCCACTCGTTCTACTCCGCTTTGTTCCCCGAGGCCGGCAAACCTGTCGTCATCCTCACGGCAGGCAATCAGACGGTGGCGTACAACTGGAGGTCGCACCGCGTGCTGTGGGCTGTCAACATGGTGTCCGGTACACAGGCATCAAGTTTCTGCCTTGCCTCCCGCTCGCTGGCTTACGTCAAGGACTGGCAACTTTATATCGCACAGCCCTCGACAGGCAGTAAGGCAGAACCTGTGAACGCTGTGCGGAAGCTGACGGCGGACGGCTCCCGTAACATCGTCTACGGACAGAGCGTGCACCGCAACGAGTTTGGTATCGACGGTGGCCTTTTCTGGAGTCCTGATGGCAGGAAACTCGCATTCTACCGCATGGACCAGTCGATGGTGACCGACTATCCGCAGGTTGACATCCCCGATCCGGAGGTCGTGCCCGACTCCGGTTCGTGCATTGCCACTTATGCCCCCGACAAATATCCGATGGCGGGCGGGACAAGTCACAAGGTGACCCTCGGCGTCTATGACCTCACGGCCCGGAAACTCGTCTATCTCAAGGCAGGCGACCCCACAGACCGGTACTTCACGAATGTGGCATGGAGCCCCGACTCGAAGACTATCTATATGTTCGAGCTCAACCGTGACCAGAACGACTGCCGCCTCGTGAGCTACGACGCCACGACGGGTGACAGGCTCAAAGAACTCTATCGTGAGACCGATGATAAATACGTCGAGCCGCTGCATCCCATCATGTTCCTCCCCTGGGATTCGCAGAAGTTCATTATGCAGAGTCAGAAAGACGGATACAACCACTTCTATCTTTTCGACACCACGGGTAAGGAGCTCAGGCAGATAACAAGTGGCAAATGGGTTGTGGAGGATTTCCTCGGCTTCGACACGAAGCATAAGGCGCTCGTCTATGAGAGCAATGAGTGCAGTCCGATACAGCGCAACATCTGGGTTGTTGACATCGCTACGGGTAAGCGTGCTCTCATGGACGACAACGGCCAGGGCTGGCACACGGGATCGCTGAGCGGCACCGGTCAGTATATCGTCGACAACTATTCTGCTCCGACGACCCCGCGCAACATCGCTATCGTCAGCACTGACAACGGGCGCCGCACACGCTGGCTCACCGCTGCCGACCCTTGGAAAGGCTATGACGTGCCCGAGTACCGCTGTGGCACCATCAAGGCTGCCGACGGCGTGACGGATCTCTATTACCGCATGGTAATGCCGGTCCATTTCGACCCGAGAAAGAAATATCCCACCATCATTTATGTCTACGGCGGTCCTCACGCGCATAATGTCGATGCCCGCTGGCACTACTGCTCCCGTTCGTGGGAGACCTACATGGCCCAGCGCGGCTGTCTGCTCTTCATCCTCGACAACCGGGGTTCGGAGAACCGCGGAAAAGCGTTCGAGCAGGTGACGTTCCGTCATCTCGGTGACCATGAGATGGAGGATCAGATGAAAGGTGTCGACTACCTCAAGTCGTTGGCTTACGTCGACAGCACGCGTCTTGGCGTGCACGGCTGGAGCTTCGGCGGTTTTATGACCATCAACATGATGACGACCCATCCGGGTGTCTTCAAGTGTGGTGTCGCCGGTGGCCCTGTCATCGACTGGAAATGGTATGAGGTGATGTACGGTGAGCGTTATATGGACACGCCGCAGACTAACCCTGAAGGTTACGCCCGCTCGTCGCTGATCCCGAAGGCGAAGAATCTCAAGGATCGCCTGGAGATCATCATCGGTGGCAACGATGCCACAGTGGTGCCGCAGCATGCCCTCTCATTCCTCAAGGAGTGCATCAAGTACGGCACGCAGCCCGACTTCTTCGTCTATCCCGGTGAGCCTCACAACATGCGCGGTCACCAGAGCGTGCACCTGCATGAGCGCATATCCGGATATTTCTTTGACTTCTTAAAATAACGCTATGAAAATCTTACTTTTAGGCAGTGGCGGACGCGAGCATGCGCTGGTGTGGAAGATCGCACAGAGCCCTAAGTGCGAAAAACTCTATATAGCTCCGGGTAACGCCGGCACGGCATCGTTGGGTGAGAATGTCGCCATCGGCGTGGATGACTTCGAGGCACAGAAAGACTTTGTGGTCAAGAACATCATCGACATGGTCGTCGTCGGTCCTGAGGCTCCCCTGGTGAAAGGTGTCTACGACGCTTTCCTGGCTGACCCACGCACGAGAGATGTTCCCGTCATCGGTCCTTCTAAGGCCGGTGCACAGCTCGAGGGCAGTAAGGATTTTGCCAAAGGATTCATGAAACGTCATCATATCCCCACTGCGGCCTATGAGACTTTCGACGGCACGACGGTGGAGGAAGGCTGCCGGTTTCTGGAGACGCTCCAGCCGCCTTACGTGTTGAAGGCTGACGGCTTGGCTGCCGGCAAGGGCGTGCTCATCGTGCCTGCCCTGGAGGCTGCCAAGGTTGAGTTCAGAGAGATGCTCGGCGGCATGTTCGGTGACGCCTCGGCGAAGGTCGTCATCGAGGAGTTTCTCTCCGGCATCGAGTGCTCGGTGTTCGTGCTGACCGATGGCAGGCATTATAAGATTCTGCCGGAAGCAAAAGACTATAAACGTATCGGTGAGCACGACACAGGTCTGAATACCGGTGGCATGGGCAGCGTGTCTCCCGTTCCTTTCGCCACGAAGGAGTGGATGAGGAAGGTGGAGGACCGTATCATCCGTCCTACTGTCGAGGGCCTGGCTGAGGAAGGTCTCGACTACAAAGGCTTCATCTTCTTCGGACTCATCAATGTCAAGGGTGAGCCGATGGTCATCGAGTACAACTGCCGTATGGGCGACCCGGAGACGGAGACGGTCATGCCGCGCCTCAAGAGTGACCTCGTCGACCTCTTCGAGGGGGTAGCCAATGGTGACCTCGACAAGCGCACGGTGGTGTTTGACGACCGTGCGGCTGTCTGCGTGATGCTTGTCTCGGGCGGTTATCCTGTGAGTTACAAGAAAGGATTCCCCATCCTGAACATCGACAAGGTCGATCCAGAGAGCATCGTGTTCCATTCGGGGACGGCACTGAAAGACGGTCAGGTCGTGACAAACGGCGGCCGTGTCATCTGCGTCACCTCCTATGGCAAGGACAAGGAGGAGGCGCTGCAGAAGAGTATGCTCGGTGCCGAGACCATTGATTTCGAAGGCAGATACTTCCGGAGAGATATCGGACAAGACTTGTAATAACTGTTCTCACGGAGATTCTTCGCCGGCTTCTCACAGAGCATTTCATGGAATTTCACGCAGAGCCGGCTCGGCATGGAGAGACGACAGGCGTGAAGAAAATAACTCTGGGAGAAATCCGGTATTGAAGAATACATTAATGTTTCAAGATAGGAACAGAGCGTGAAGCGACTACAGAACAGAATAGCGACATCCCGGTGGACACTGCCGGTGACAGTGACTTACGGGTTGGCGGTGAGCCTGGCAGCCTGGCTCCTGGGGGAGAGCATGTGGCTGAACTTTGCCTTGCTCTTTGCCTCTACCTTGATGATGGTGAAGCTGAACAACAGCAATGCCCTCATACGCATCTATTCGCGTATGGTGTCGTGCTCGTTCCTTGTCATGACCACCATGTCGCTGTTCCTCTTCCGTACGGTCAGCGTGGCGGTGGTGCAGATCACGTTCATCGCGTTCCTCCTCTTCCTGCTGCGTACCTACCAGAACCCCAATGCCACGGGCCTGACGTTCTATGCCTTCTGTGCGTTTGGCATAGGCAGTGCCGTCTTTCCTCAGATCCTTCTCTTCCTTCCGGCCCTGTGGATCGTCATGGCGGTGTACATGCAGTGCTTCTCTCCCCGCACGTTCCTCTCATCAATCTTAGGTGTCATCGCTCCTTACTGGTTTGTGGCAGCCTGGCTTATCTACACAGGTCGTGTGGACTGGCTCAGTACCCATTTCCTCAGCGTCCTCCAGTTCGGCAAACCGTTCTTAGCTACTAATGTAGGGCCCCATGAGTGGATGACATTCGGCTTCGTACTGTTCTGTGCCATTCTTGGCGGTGTTCATTTCGCGATGTACAGTTATCAGGACCGTATCCGCATCCGCATGATATACGAATTGTTTATCGTGCTCGACACGCTGACGATTCTCTTCGGTGTCATCCAGCCACAGCATTTCGGCTTCCTCCTGGGTATTTCCATCGTGCTCACGGCACCTCTCATCGGACACTGGCTCGCGCTGACCCATTCACGCTTGAGTAACATTGTCTCCATGGTACTTGCTGCCGGAGCCTTGGCACTTACATTTTTTAATCTCATTGACGCTTGACATGTCTCAGGCCATCACTGATTTTCTGCTCAACTACGGCTACTGGGGCATGCTCATTGCAGCATTCCTCGCGGGTAGTCTCTTTCCTTTCTCCAGTGAGGCCGTCATGCTCGGACTCTATGCTGCAGGACTGAAAGGTGATGTCCTCATCTTCTATGGCACGGTAGGCAATGTCCTCGGTTCTTTATTCAATTATGGGATAGGCCGGCTCGGCCGGCTCGACTGGATAGAGCGCTACCTCCATGTCAGAAAAGAAAGTCTCGACAAGGCACAGCGGTTCATGGCGGGGCACGGTGCGTGGATAGGCTTTTTTGCTTTTCTCCCTTTTATCGGCTCTGCCATCACCATCTGTCTGGGGCTGATGCGTTCCAACCTGTTTATCTCTATCGTCAGCATCACGATTGGCAAGCTCCTCCGGTATATTGTGTTGATGTATGGGGCGGGACTATTAATGCCCCACTCCAGCCCTCCCCTGTAGGGAGGGGCGGGATGGGGTTGAGGCCCCCTTTTTAACACGTTTGCAAAAAGTATTTCACAATTCTACACAAGAGTATGGAGAATTTTAGCTAATTTTGTACCATATTTAAAATGGCACGTATTTATTACATTATATATAGATATTTGGTAAGCTAAAATTGAGAAATAAAGTTTTTATTCACTTCATTTTATATTCACATCTATGTACAAAAGATTGTCTACTTTTGTAGCTATGTTGATGATTACTTTTGCATCAGTCATGGCTCAGGTTACAACCTCCTCCATCAGTGGTAATGTTGTAGCAGGTGGTGAGAACGTTATCGGCGCTACCGTCACCGCAATCCACGAACCTTCTGGTACACGCTACAATGCCGTGACCAATGAGAAGGGGCGCTTTACCATTCAGGGTATGCGTGTCGGTGGTCCTTACAAAGTGACTGTCAGCTATCTCGGTTACAAAGACGAAGCGTTCGACGACATCCAGCTCTCCCTTGGTCAGACGCGTACACTCAATGTCGACCTCAAGGAGAACGCTCAGGAGCTCGGTGAGGTGACTGTCACAGGCAGGGGCGGTCGTAACAGTGGTGGCGCTGCTGTCAACTTCAACCGGCAGCGTATTGAGAATACCCCTACGATCAGCCGTGACATCTATGATGTTGCCAAGCTCTCTACCCTGGTATCATCTTCTCGTGTCGGTGGTATCTCTATCGCCGGAATCAACAACCGTTACAACTCTTTCCTGATTGACGGTACCGTCAGCAACGATGTCTTCGGCCTGGCTTCGTCCGGTACTAATGGCGGTCAGACGGGAGCCAATCCTATCTCTATGGATGCTATCCAGGAGCTGCAGGTGAGCGTCGCTCCTTTCGATGTACGTCAGGGCGGTTTCACCGGTGGTTCTGTCAACGCCATCACAAAGAGTGGTACAAACCAGTTCCATGGCAGTGCTTATATGTACTATACCAACCAGGACATGTACAACAAGTACAACCGTCTGAACGACTATGTTGTGGACAAACTCTCACAGCGTTCCACAAAGACCTATGGCGCTACCATCGGTGGTCCTATCGTGAAAGACAAGTTGTTCTTCTTCGCCAGCGCTGAATACAAGAAGACTGAGGCACCGGCTACTATCTACCCGGGCTATATCACAAAGTATGTCACTGAGTCTGCACTGAAGCAGATCGCTGACAAGTACAAGAGCCTCACAGGTATTGAGGACAGCTACGGCAAGGGTGAGCTCGGTACAAAGTCATTCGGTCTGTTGGCTCGTCTAGACTGGAACATTGACACCAACAATCATTTGGCTTTCCGTTATCAGCACAACGATTCTTACGATGACAAGGACGGATTGAACAGCTCTACGTTTACGTTCAACAACTCCAGCTATCGCATGAACAACAAGACGAACTCTTTCGTCGCTGAGTTGAACTCCCACATCAGCCCTGTTCTCTACAATGAGGCTCGTGTCTCCGCCAGCTTCATCCGTGACAGCCGCGATGTTCCTTATCAGGGTCCTACGATACAGATCAAGAACGTTCCCGGTGGTGACGATACTTCCATGAACACGGTTAATATCGGTACCGAGTACAGCAGTGCCGCTAACTACCTCAACCAGGATATTTGGACCGTTGAGGACAACCTCTCTTGGTATCTGGGCAACCACAACGTCACGTTTGGTACACACAATGAGCTCTACAAGATGAAGAACCTCTTTATCCAGGCTGCCAACGGATCTTGGTATTACAACTCTCTGGACAACTTTCTGAACGATACGCCGTACCAGTTTACTTATAAGTATACTGATCCTAATCTTACAGGCGGCGACACTCGCTGGGCACCAACGATGAGGTACGGCCTCTTCGGTTTCTACGCTCAGGACAAGTGGGATGTCACTCCGCTGTTTAACGTGACTTACGGTATCCGTTTCGATATCAATGATACGTTCAACAATCCTACATCGAATGCTGATTTCAACACTTTCGCTGCTAACCATAACCTCGGTGTCGAGGTAGGTGAGATGCCGGGTGCTAAGCTTCTCGTCTCTCCGCGTATAGGCTTCAACTGGTACACAGACAACAGCCGTCGCACACTGCTCCGTGGCGGTGTCGGTATCTTCTCCGGCCGTGCTCCTTATGTATGGCTCTCCAATGCCTTTGTCAATAACGGTATAGAGGCCAAGGGTACAACTATCTATAAGAACAACAACACGGCTCCTGGATTGGGGCAGTATGCCAAGAACCCCATGGGAGCGGCTGAGACTTCTTCGACGGGTCTCTCTCCGGATATCGTGACTGTCGCAAAGAACTTCAAGTTCCCGCAGGTGCTTCGTGCTAACCTCGCTCTGGAACAGATGCTCCCGGGCGATATCAAGATGACGCTCGAGGGCTTGTACTCCAAGAACCTGAACAACGTGTTCTTCGAGAACCTCGCTTATAAGGATGATGGCAATAAGGTTTATGCTGTCTTTGGCGTTGAGGCTTCTGCTGTCACTTCTTACAATAAGATCGAGAGCAAGCTCCCTTACTACAGCATCATCAACCTGCGCAATACCGGCAAGGGCTATTCTTATAACCTCTCTGTCAAGGCTGAGAAGACCTTCAACTTCGGTCTTTACTTGATGGCAAGTTATATCTTCGGCCATTCTTACAGCGTGAACGACGGTACTTCTTCCGTGGCTTACTCTAACTGGAAGTACAACTACAGCCGTAACACCAACGACCAGAATGAGATGAGCTGGTCTAAGTTCGATATTCCTCACCAGGTTCGTGTACAGGTTTCTTATGAGTCACCTAAGTACTGGAACGGCTGGATGAACACTGAGGTTGCCATCAATTACAATGGTTTCAGCGGTGGCCGTTATTCTCTGACGATGAATGAGAAGGCCGACTACAACAACGATGGCTGGCGTGGCAACAACCTGCTCTATATTCCTACCAGGGATGAACTGGATAAGATGCAGTTCGCTGATACGAAGAAGCTCACAGCTGCTCAGAGCAAACAGATGTTCGAGGAGTGGATTGAAGGTGACGATTATGCCAAGGATCACCGCGGTGAGTATGCCAAGCGTAACTCTAACATGACTCCTTGGGAGAATGAGGTTGACCTCCATGTTGCTCAGAACGCGTACAACGTCAAGGGTATCGGCAAACTACAGTTCACTTTTGATGTTTACAACTTCGCTAACATGCTCAACAAGCATTGGGGCGCTCACTACAGCAATGCCTACAACCTTAGCCCGCTGACCTTGGAGAAGGTAACGAATGGTGCGGGTGTCTATAGCTACAATACTAACAGCAAGCCCGTTGCCAGTGACACAGGCAGCCGTTGGCACGCACAGGTCGGTCTGCGCATCGTGTTCTGACGCATTCTATAATACATAACGACAATTGCCATTAATTGTCCGTTAATTGACAGAAATATTGTGTCGGATTAACGGATAATTAGTGGCAATTAATGTTTAGACAAGTCCGTGCTTGGATCTAATCTTTCATCGTCTTTCCTGCATCGACATTCCACTACTTTTTGGTTCATCCGGTTATTGGATTGATATGGTTCCCTGCACAGAAACCGTTGTTCTACGGTAGGCTGTTTGGTGGTATCAATCCAAAAACCGGAAGAACCTGAGATAATTCCTTATTATGTATTTTTTTCTCTTTATTTATTGCGTAATACGAAATTATTTCTTATCTTTGCTCCATTAATAGATTGCGTATGCGAATAATATCCCATAAAAAATTGAGGTTGTTCTATGAGCAACCTAAATATGTCGATGCTAAGGTGCCTCTTGAACGATGGTATTATATGGCAGAACAAAGGAACTGGCATAATCTTGGCGACATTCGCCAAGATTACGGGGATACTGATATGGTAGGCAATCAGCGATATGTGTTTAATATTCATGGAAACAAGTATAGGCTGGTTGTTGTTATTCAGTTTACAATACAACGCATTTATATACGGTTTGTGGGAACGCATTCCCAATATGATAAAATAAAAGATATAACAACCATTTAGACTATTCATGATGAAAGAGATAAGTAAAGCTCAATATGAGATGGCGGAGAAGAGAATAGAAGAACTTCTTCCGCTTGTTAATGATAATATGCCTGTTGATGATCCTAACAGCGTAGAGCTCGCTTTGATGAGCGATATAGTTGAGGAATATGAGAAGATACATTATCCTATAGAGAAGCCCACCCCTGCCGATTTGATAAAAATGGGCCTGCAGGAGAAGGCCATGACTCAGAAACAGTTGTCAGAAGAGATTGGTGTCAGTCCTAGCCGCGTCAATGCTTATGTCAGTGGGAAGAGTGAGCCCAGTTTAAGCATCGCCGGTCGTATCTGCCGCATCCTTGGCATTATGCCGGAAGCAATGCTTAGTTATTAAGCCTTGTGGTCCATCGGGTGTCTGTCGATGGAGGATATGTAGCTATTCCTGGGTCTGTATCTTTCTGTATTTTTTAGAACGGATACCCCACGGCGAAGTGGAGGCTCTGAGAGTCTTTGAAGCTTCCCACATTGTAGAAACCGGTCTTGTAAGGCAGGTGCAGCCCAATGCCCCAGTCGAGACGCAGCACGAGGAATCCCATGTTGTAACGCAGGCCTACACCCGTGCCGAGCGCCATCTCACGTAGTGCGTTCTTCATCTGGAACTTACCGCCTGTGCGGTAGTCGTCTTTCATCTTCCACACGTTGCCGGCATCGAGGAACAGGGCACCGTAGAGGTTGCCGAAGAGCTGCGGACGGTACTCGAGGTTAGCCAGGAACTTGATGTCGCCCGTCTGGTCGAGGTAATAGATATCGGCGGAGGCTGCATTATGATAGGAGCCCGGGCCGATAGAACGCACGGTGAAGGCGCGGATGGTGTTGGCACCGCCGACATAGAACTGCTCGGAATAAGGCGACTCGCTGGAGTTGCCGTAGCTCCATATGACGCCCGCATCGACATGCCCGACGAGCGATGAGTGTTTCGATACTTTCCATGTCTTCACCAGCTCTGTCTCAATCTTCAAGAACTGTGCGTAAGGGTTATTGAACATCTCCTTACCTTTTGTCCCCCACTTTTTCCCTGTAGCCGTATAACCTAAGGAAAGAATGTTTCCCGACTCCGCCACTGTTGTCTGCCACCACAAAGGGTTCGCATCGCTCGTCGGGGAGGTGTAGGTATAGATATACTGCATCTTCGGGATGAACTGGTTACGCATAGTGTAGTAGAGGTACGGGTTGGCGTTCATCACGGAGTCGAACACTGCCGAGGAGCGCCGCATATATTCGAAGGAGAATTTGAGTGGTGAGAACTCGTGACGGCTTGTCGGAGAGGTCTGCAGCTCATATTTCCACTCACCCGAGACGATATGGCGCGTGAAGAACGTGGAGCGCCGGATGATATCTGACGAGAATGTCAATTTTGTAGAGAACAGAGGAAAATACTGTGTGCGGACAGCACGTTGGATGAGTTTCCGCCGCAGGGCCGAAGCCCACGGCATGATGATACGTGGGAAAGTGAGCGAGGCGTCGACACCATACTCGTAACTGTTGAGCTTCGAGCCTGTGCCTTGTACTTTGTGTCCTGTCTGCCACTCATAGCTGCCTTTGAGGCTGATGTCGAGGAGCTCACCGCCACGGAAGGCGTTACGGCGCGTCATGCCTATAGTGATGCCCGGACCAAAGCGGTTGTTGGTCTTGCCCGTGAGGTTGCCTTGCACGTAGAAGTCATACGGTTTGTCGAGGAGCAGGTTGAGATGCAGATCGAGGGTGTCAGCCACCCCTGTCGTGTCGCGTGGCGTGAAGTTGAAGTCGACGAGCGAGAACATCCCTGTGGCGGCAAGCATGTTGGCGCTCTCCTGGTGGTTGAGGTAACTGTAATAGGTATGTGGGATGATGTGCATGTTCTTCAGGATGACACCCGTCTTCACCGGCGGCTTCTTGCCATTGAAGTGCACGGTGATGTCGCGTTTCCTTCTGCTGTTGAGGAGCGTGTCGGCATAGTCTTTCCGCATGTCGATGTCTATCTTTCCGATGGTCCATTTGCGTTTGGCCGGGGCAGGAATATTGTCGGCTTCCTGGAAACGCAGCAGGGCCTTGCCCGGCACGCTGACAGTGTCGGTGAGGTAAGAGGCATAGGACGGCTGGAAATAGAAGAAGCCGTTATTGCGGAAAAGGGAACTGATACGGGTCCGTTCACCGTCGAGAGTAGAGACGTCGAAGGCATCGCCATTGTGAATCTTTGCCTGACTCCTCGTCGATTGCAACAGGCTGTCGGCCTCAGGCGGGAAGCCGAGGTACCGTAAGGAGTCGACGGTGAAGAGATGTCCCATGTTGACATCATATTGTATCTTCGCTTTTTTGGGGTTACGCTGTGTCAGCGTCTCATAGCCTACCTTCCCGCGGAAATATCCGTGGGCATGCAGCACATAGGTCGCCACCTTGGCACGGAGCGCGGGGTTGACCCACGACATGAGCACGGGGTTGGTACCGAAGCTCTTGAGCATCCACCGGGAGAAGCCGTCGGTCTTGCCTGTGAACTCGTTCCACACCCATAGGCCGACGGGGAACGGCGACCGTATGCCGGAGCCGAAGAGTGCGCCGTTGGGTGCCGTGGCCAGGGCAGCGTCGATTTCCGTTTGTGTGTTGGTGAAATGTTTGTCCTGTACGGG
>CALJCU010000004.1 GCA_938023885.1 uncultured Prevotella sp.
CACTCATGTCCCAGTCGGATGGGAAAACGAGCTTGTCTCTTTCTGCTGCATCAGCATAGATATAAGCCTTGCCTGGATGAAACTTTAGGTTCTCGTCCACCGTTCCCCAGTGGATGCGTCTGTTGAAAGTCTTACCCGTCTTCTCATCAACCAGAAGTGGCTGTGTGCTGGCATATGTATACTTGCCATTCTTATGAATTGTCACCTTGTAGTTGGTTCCTTCTATCCTTGGTCGTGCCATTGTCGTATCTCTATTATTAATAGTACAAAGGTGCTAATAATAATTGACATGCAAATATCAAGCGCTATTTTTACTTGATTATCAATGAATTATACAAACTTCATACATTGATAGTACAAGTACTTCTAAAACTCAGAAAAACATCATCTCAGATATAATTGTGTCAGCGACACGATCGTCTAAAAAGATAAAAGAATCGTCTTATTAGCATACTTTGGACGATCTTTTCATCCTTTTAGAGGATAGTATTAGCGATAAACATACGAAACCTTTAACTTTGCGTCGGAAAACTAAAAATACTCGAATATGATTTCTCAACGCATCATAGTTGTAGCCATCGCGGCACCTCTGACCTTAACTGCTCAGGCATCAGCTAAAACCATTGAGAGTGTCGCACCCGTGAAGATCAACTGTCCGGTAGGTGAAGCGCCACAGTTGCCCAATCGTGTGTGGGTGACCTATAAGAATGGTCTTTCTGAATGGCGGCAGGTGAGATGGATGAATGCGCCACTCTCTACGGAGCAGACAGAGGCCGACAGCGCTCTTCATCCTGCAGGCAGCAACTATGAGTTGAAAGGATATATAATAGGTGACGGGACGACAGACAATGGCTATCCCATCACGGCAAAGATAAAGGTTGTTGCAGTGCCAGACAAGGAGGAAAAGAAAGAAATTGCTCAAACCTTTCCACTTTCAGACGTGACCATCAATGGCGACAACCGGCTGACACACAACCGTGATGAGGCTATCGCTGCCATCTGCTCTTGGGATGTGACACAACAACTTTATAACTACCGTGACACTTACAACATGTCGACAGAAGGCTATAAGGTTGCTGACGGATGGGATTCGCCCGATACGAAGCTCAAAGGCCATGGATCAGGGCATTACATGTCTGCCATAGCCCAGGCTTATGCCGTGACGAAAGATCCGCAGCAGAAAGCAATCCTCAAGAAGAACATCACACGGATGGTCAATGAGCTCCGTGCCTGTCAGGAGAAGACCTTTGTTTGGAACGACTCTTTGGGTCGCTACTGGGAAGCGCGCGACTTTGCGCCGGAGAGTGAACTGAAGAATATGAAAGGAACATGGGCGGCCTTTGATGAGTATAAGAAACATCCCGAGAAATATGGCTATGGTTATATCAATGCCATCCCAGCCCAGCACTGTGCTCTGATAGAGATGTACCGGCCTTACAACAACTCTGATTGGGTGTGGGCACCTTATTATACAGTACATAAGGAACTTGCCGGCCTGATCGATATTGCCACACTCTTCGATGACAAGGAAGTTGCAGACAAAGCGCTACTCATAGCCAAGGACATGGGCCTGTGGGTATGGAACCGGATGCATTATCGTACGTATGTCAAGGCTGATGGTACGCAGGAAGAACGGCGTGTCAAGCCTGGCAACCGCTACGAAATGTGGGATATGTACATCGCCGGCGAGATGGGCGGTATGCAGGAGAGTCTCTCCCGTCTGTCGGAGATGGTGACAGATTCTACAGACAAAGCACGACTGCTTGAGGCGGCTCAGTGCTTCGACGCACCGAAGTTCTATGAGCCATTGGCTAAGAACATCGATGACATCCGCACACGCCATGCCAACCAGCATATTCCGATGATTGTGGGTGCACTGCGCTCCTACAAGAGCAATCATGATATATATTATTATAATATAGCCGACAACTTCTGGCATCTTGTGCAGGGATGTTACATGTATGCCACCGGTGGAGTCGGCAATGGTGAGATGTTCCGTCAGCCTTACACGCAGGTGCTGTCTATGGCGACGAATGGTATGCAGGAAGGAGAGGCGATGGCGAATCCCAACCTTAACGAGACCTGTTGCACTTATAATCTCCTGAAACTTACAAAGGATCTCAATGCATATACCCCCGATGATGCCGAGCTGATGGACTATTATGAGCGTGGGCTATATAATCAGATCATCGGCTCGCTTGATCCCGACCATTATGCGGTGACCTATCAGTATGCTGTCGGTCTCAATGCTACGAAGCCGTTTGGCAATGAGACACCACAGTCGACCTGTTGTGGTGGCACGGGCTCTGAGAATCATACTAAATATCAGCAAGCAGCTTATTTCCACAATGATAATACGCTTTGGGTGTGTCTCTATATGCCCACTACCCTGCAATGGCGCGACAAAGGTATCACGCTTGAACAAGATTGCACATGGCTAGCCCAGCGTTCTACGATCCGTTTGACGACAGGTGAAGGCGACTTCACGCTGAAACTGCGTGTGCCTTACTGGGCTACACGTGGCTTCGAGGTTCTCCTCAATGGTAAGCCCGTGCAGCACTACTATCAGCCAAGCTCTTACGTGACCATTTCCGGACACCACTGGACGGTCAGCGACCGATTAGAGATCATCATGCCGTTCTCAACGCATATTGAGTATGGCGCCGACAAGCTCCCCGCTAAGGTGGCGAGTGCCGATGGTACACCACTGAAGTCTGCCTGGACAGGAGTGGTGATGTATGGCCCACTGTGTATGACGGGAACCAATGCCACAACCTGGAAACAAGCAACCTTAAATATCTCTGATATAAACGCTAAAGGAAAGACATTAGTACTCAATAATACTAAAGCACCCTCGTTGAGTATCAACGGCATGACTTTCTTGCCCGACTATTATCGGAATGAGAACTCTACTCATTATTATCGCCTGGTAGACAGTGGTACGACAACAAAGAAAACTAAAGTCGTTGACTTTACCGAGCTCAGAAGCCTCTTGGATATTGCCGGGGAGAGAGTGTCTGAGAAGAATGCGTGGGCTCCCCATGGCTATGCGCGATTGCAACAGGCAATGACCGATGCCCAGAGTGTGGTCAAGAAAGGAAAGAAAAACGTTTCTGCAAATGAGGTGGAAACGGTGACTGCTTCTCTTAACAAAGCCATCAACACCATGCGCCCCAGCAATCTCGCAGAGATGGAGGACCTGCAACCGCTCTCAGCCGTACTCCGTCGTGCTGGCACGCCGGATGACTCCTCATCGAGAGCATTCAAGGATGCTGTAGCTTATGGCAAGATGGTGATGCGTTATGTCACGGATGGCAGCGGCACGAAGGATATGATCAATAATGCTGTGAAACGACTAAAAGCAGCCATTGGGCAATGAGAAAAATGGGAAATATCTTCTATTTGGACGATATTTTCATACAAATATACGATTTTTATAGGTATGAGTGATAATTTTTATCAATTTTGCACATACGAAACGGATTATAAACCTTAAAATATAAAAGTATGAAACAGGCACAACAACCATTCGGCTTCTTGCATAGTACCGTCTATGTCAAAGCCTTGACGTGTTTGCTCCTCTCAGCAGGGGGCACATCGCCTGCTATGGCTGGAAATGCTGGAGTATCGTCAGAAAAGGCGGTACAGCAGAGCACAGTCACAGTAAGAGGTGTGGTAAAAGATGCTAAAGGCGAACCTATTATTGGTGCGACTGTTGTTGAAAAGGGCAACACAAAGAATGGAACCATTACTGACCTGAATGGTCATTATTCTCTCAACGTCAGGCGTGGCTCTACCATCTCCATTTCCTACGTCGGTTTTATCTCACAAGACTCTAAGGGCGGAGACATCACGCTCTCGGAAGATCTCAGGTCACTCAACGAGATTGTGGTCATTGGTTACGGTACACAGAAGAAGGCAGATGTTACGTCGGCTGTCGTCAGTGTCAAGCCGGAAGACTTCAATGCCGGCAGCTTTAACAATGCCGGTGATCTTATCCGAGGTAAGGTAGCCGGTCTTACAGTCACACGCCCCTCAGGCGACCCAGGCCAGTCTACACAGATTAGTCTGCGTGGTATCACCACCGTCTCAGGTAATGCGGCTCCTCTTATTCTTGTCGATGGTGTGCCAGGCTCGCTGAGCAGTGTTCCTCCAGAGGATATCGCTTCTATTGATGTGCTGAAGGATGCTTCCGCAGCAGCTATCTATGGTACACGTGGTGCGGGTGGTGTCATTATCATCACGACCAAGACAGGTCAGCGCGAGCAGAAGACACAAGTAACTTATAATGGCTATATATCCTTTTCCGGCTGGGCAAAGAAGGCTGACTTCATGGATGCCTCAGATGTACGCTCCGGAAAAACGAACTTCAATGATGAAGGCTACGATACCGATTGGCTCAAGGCCGTTAGTCGTACTGCCGTAACCCATAACCATAGCATCTCCATGAGTGGTGGCAATGCCAAGACCTCTTACTTTGGTAACTTCACTTACCGCAATGCAGAAGGTGTGATGAAGAAAACGGGTAACGAGTCGTTGAGTGCTAACTTCGACATGAGTCACTGGATGTTTGACGACATGCTGAAGATCAACATCAAGGTGAATGCCGAGCAGTATAAATATAATGTCAGTGATGCTACGACCATCTATCGGCAGGCTGTCATCCGCAACCCGACATCGCCAATCTGGAACAGCGATGGCTCCTACAATGAAGGTCAGCTCCTGCAGTACTGGAATCCAGTCTCATTACAGAATGAGCAATCGGGACAAAACAAGACGCAGAGCGTGAAGTTTACTGGTAACATCACATTTGAGCCCATCAAAGGCTGGCAAACCAATCTTATGCTCTCACGTGACCAGGCTATCAACCGCGGTGGTTACTATTACACAAGCAATCACTCCATGAACGGTATCAATCAGAAAGGTACCTATTCTGGTGTTGCTACTCAGTCAAGTTACACGGATGAATCCAACTATCTGGAGCTTACCTCTAAATATATGGCTAACTGGGCAAAGAAGCACCGCTTTGAGGGACTTGTCGGTTACAGCTATTCCGACGAAACTTATGATGATGCTTCAATGACCAACCGTAACTTCCCGGACGACTACTTCCAATACTTCAACATGAGTGCCGGTACGCACCTCACCGATGGTAAGGCCAACATGTCTTCATCGAAGGTCTCCAGCAAACTCATTGGCTTCTTCGGCCGTGTGAGTTACGGCTATGCCGACCGCTACA
>CALJCU010000005.1 GCA_938023885.1 uncultured Prevotella sp.
AGGTTGTCGTCGTGGGTTATGGGTTGCAGAAGAAAGTGGATATCACGGGTGCTGTGGCCAACATCGACGTGAACAAGGCTATAGCCTCCCGGCCTATTACCGATGTAGCAAAGGCTCTGCAGGGTGTCTCACCGGGTCTGACGATTACTAACCGGACAGGTGGTATCGGCACATCCTCTAGGATTCGCCTGCGTGGGAGTATCGGATCACTTAGCGCCACGGAAGGTACACAGCCGCTTATCCTTTTGGATAACGTTGAGGTACCCGACATCAATCTTGTCAACCCTGATGATATTGAGAGCATCTCCGTACTGAAAGATGCTGCCTCAGCCTCTATTTATGGTACGCGTGCTGCATGGGGTGTAATCCTTATCACAACGAAAAAAGGAAGCAAAACTAACCGTGTGCGTGTATCCTACAGCGACAACTTCGCCTGGAACACGCCGACGAAGATGCCCGAGCTTGCATCCACAGTAGACAATGCCAAATTTATCCTTGCCGTAGCCAACCGCTTAGGCACCGATCACGCTTCCAGCATCGGCTACTATGTTGACGAGTATGCTCTTGGCAGGATGCAGGATTGGCTCAACAAATAGGTATGTCAGAGTCTGAGCTTGGTGAGATGCAAGAAGGACGTGACTTTGAGATTAAAGACGGACATACTTATTTCTATCGTTCTTTTGATCCCGTCAATGAGTTCACACGCAAGTGGACACCACAGTTGAATCATAACATCTCCATCGTGGGCGGTAACCGCAATACCACTTATAATATCTCAGGATCATACCTTACACAGAAAGGCATCATGAAGTATAACACCGACAAGTTCTCGCGTTATACGCTCACAAGTAATATCACGACAATGATCCGCGACTGGTGGAGCGTGCATACAAACATTATGTTCTCACAGGAGAAGGATGACCAGCCTTACCGCTTCACTTCGGGCCAGTATGATTCTTGGTTCTATCTTTTGCGCTGGCCTCGCTGGTATCCTTATGCTACCTATCAGGGCAAGCCTTTCCGCTCTGCCGTGACCGATATTAAGAACGGTAACCGGGAGAATATGCGCACATCGTATATTCGTGCAAATGTCGGTACAGAGCTCAACCCGCTGAAAGGCCTGACCGTGAACTTTGACTATACATTCGGTTATATCAACTATGCACAGAAGCGTAATGGAGGTACCGTAATGGCTTACAACATGTTCGCTTCCGCTCCATTCAGCAACTATACAGATATTTATGGCTCTACACACAACCGTGTGGTGCAGACTTCGCAATATAATTTCCAGAATATCTTCAAGGGATACGCTACTTATGCCTTTGATGTTGCCGCCGATCATCACTTCAAGGTTATGGCAGGTATGGATGCAGAGACTCGCCGTCGTACCTCCCACTATTCTGAGCGGCGTGGCCTTATCAGCGTAACCTTACCGGAGATATCCCTTGCTACGGGTGATCAATACAGTTACAACAGTTCGTATAGCTACAACAATGACTTTTCCGCCGCCGGCTTCTTCGGACGTCTTAACTACGATTATCTTAATCGTTATCTCTTCGAGTTTAATCTCCGTCGTGACGGTTCCTCCCGCTTCCCTGACGGTCACAAGTGGGCCTGGTTCCCCTCATTCTCTGCCGGATGGCGTGCCAGCGAGGAGAAATTCTTCAACTGGGCCAAACCGGCACTTTCTAACTTGAAGATACGTGGTTCATGGGGAACGATCGGTAACCAAGATGTGGTCGCCAACTCTTTCATTTCTACGATGTCGACTCGCAACTCCGGATGGGTGGTTAATAATTTGCAGGTGTTGAGTCTCAGTTCACCCAGCGTGGTGTCACCCACTCTTACATGGGAGCGTGTTTCAACGTTGGATCTCGGTGTTGATGCAGGTTTCTTCAACAATGAGCTGAACCTAATGTTCGACTGGTATCGTCGTATTACATCAGACATGCATACAGCCGGTGAGCAGCTTCCTGCCACCTTTGGTGCAAGTGTTCCAAAAATCAACTATGGTGAGATGACGGGTAAAGGCTTTGAGCTCGGCATCAACTACCAGCATCGTTTTGCCGATGGCCTGGGTATCAATCTTGCAGCTTCTTTGTCAAACGTGACAGAGAAAATCACGAGGTACAACAAGGAGGATCGGAATATTTCCGGCTATTATGAAGGAAAAACTCTTGGCGAAATTTGGGGTTATGAGACAGACCGCCTCTTCCAGAAAGACGATTTCAATGCTGATGGCACATTAAAGGTGGGTATCCCTTCACAAGCACTCTATGAGAAAGGATCATTTAAGTTCGGACCTGGCGATATGAAGTACAAGGATCTCGATGGTGACAAGAAAATCACTTATGGAAAGAATACAGTTGAGGATCACGGCGACCTTAAGGTCATCGGCAATTCTTTGCCTAAATATGAGTATAGCTTTACAATAGGTGCTGACTGGAAAGGCATCGACTTCTCTATGTTCTTCCAAGGTGTAGGCAAGCACGACTACTGGGGCTATGGCTCTGTCGTCATCCCTGGAGGTGGATCATCCTACTCTGATTCGTTCTTCGCTCATCAGACTGATTACTGGACAGAGGAGAATACGGATGCTTTCTATCCTCGTCCGTACAATATGGCGTGGACAACCAATGGTTATAACTTCCTTACTCAAACCCGCTATCTGCTTAATATGGCTTATTTGAGGTGCAAGAACCTCACTGTGGGCTATACGTTGCCCGAGGCGTGGATGAAGAAAATTTATATGCAAAAGATTCGTGTCTACTTTTCAGCTGAGAACCTTTTCGAGATCACTCACCTGCATGGTGTTCCTGTTGATCCAGAGGCTACTGACTATAAGACGG
>CALJCU010000006.1 GCA_938023885.1 uncultured Prevotella sp.
GGCGAATTAACTCATTCAAACGGCGTATCTTCTCTTCCTCAGGAACATTGTCGGGCAGATGCTTAGCTGCATAGGTACCTGGCCGTTCTGAGTATTTGAACATGAAAGCGGAGTCGAAACGGACCTCTCTCATCAGCGAGAGCGTCTGTTGGAAGTCCTCCTCCGTTTCGTTATGATATCCCACGAAGATATCCGTCGTCAGTCCGCAGTCAGGAATGATCCGTCGGATAGCATCAACCTCGGCGAGATATTGTTTGCGCATATACTTCCGGTTCATGTCGTGCAGCACCTTCGAGCTGCCGCTCTGTGCGGGGAAATGGATATGGTTGCAGAGGTTGGGCTCATCGGCGATGGCATGCAGGATATCCTCTGTCATGTCCTCGGGGTTGCTCGTTGTGAAACGCACGCGCATGTCAGGCACAGCCTCTGCTACCTTACGCAGCAGTTCTGCGAAGGAGCATACATGCAGTTCCTTGCCGCTTTCTTCCTCAATGATGATACCATGCTCCGGACGTTCCCCGTTGGGCAGGAGACCGTAGCTGTTGACGTTCTGTCCGAGCAGTGTCACCTCTCTGAAGCCGCGGTCGTGAAGGTCTCTGACCTCAGTGAGGATGCTCTCCACGTCGCGTGAGCGCTCGCGTCCACGGGTGTAAGGCACGATGCAGTAATGGCAGAAGTTGTTGCAGCCGCGCATGATGCTCACGAAGCCACTGACGTGGTTGCCGCCGATACGCGTGGGGATGACGCTGCGGTAGGTCTCCGTCGTAGAGAGCTCAACATCGACAGCGGGCAGTCCCTGCTCGGCAGCCGCCATCATCTCAGGCAGACTCATGTAGGCATCCGGGCCGCACACGATATTGGCGTGATGGTTCTTCACGAGATCGTCTTTTACACGCTCAGCCATGCAGCCCAGGACACCCAGGATAAGTGAAGAGGCTTCTCTTTTGACTTTCTCAGCATGGAGTTGGTCAAGCCGCTGATAAATTTTGTTTTCCGCATTCTCCCGCACCGAGCAAGTGTTGAGGAACACGGCATCGGCTTCAGTCTCGTTGTCGGTAGGCTCATAACCCGCCATCTTCATCACGGAGGCTACCACCTCTGAGTCGGCAACATTCATCTGACAGCCGTAGGTCTCTATATATAGTTTCTTCATTATATCCGTTGTTGTAAATTATGATGCTTGCATTTTCATCTTGCTTGCCACCCATGCCCAGAAGAAATAGAGGACGAAACCGGAGACTAATCCGGTCATGGCATCAATGGCATAATGGGAGCGGATATAAACCGTGGCAAAGCAGATGCCGATGCAGAAAGGCAGCACGAACAGGGGCAGTTTCTTGTTCCGTGAGTGTATGGCGAGGAGCAGACAGACGATGGTGATGCCGACATGCGAGCTTGGGAAAGCTCCGGTGGGCCGTTCCTCTCCGTGGATGTCGACGATGAGCTGAT
Source organism: uncultured Prevotella sp. (assembly GCA_938023885.1). Classification (GTDB taxonomy): domain Bacteria; phylum Bacteroidota; class Bacteroidia; order Bacteroidales; family Bacteroidaceae; genus Prevotella. The sequence continues at coordinate 1,450 of CALJCU010000006.1, forward strand.
AGCCTATGCCGTCTGTCCATCCGGGCGCTTTCATCAATGATGTGTGGGATATTTTGTCGCTGATGAGCGGAAAGACTCCCCTGACCACATTCTCCATACCGATGGCCGGATAATAATACATCGGACCGGCGACGGGGATGAAGTCGAAAAGAAGATAATAGGTGAAGAACGAGGCGGTCACGATGAAACAGCACTTCTCAAACTCCTTGTTCCGATGCCAGAAGTAATACACGCACACGATGAGGATGATAGGATAATACATGGCATAGGATATCTCGAGAGACTCGCTCAGGACGGGCTGTGTGAACTTCTCCGCAAAAACGAGCGCCGGCTGGAAACCGAAAATCGTCTGGTCCCAGTGAGCTACGACATGGTCGAGATTGGGGAACAGAACGTTGATATTGGAAGTGTCAGTGTACCACCACCCCAAGAGCAGCATCTCTATCAGTACCCGGAGAAACTCCGTTGCCTTACAGGGCATGAAGCGGTAGACCGCCCACAGGCCTAAGGTAATGGCGGCGATGCATACCCGGCCCCAGATCATCTCATCGGGGTTGTCGAGCTT
>CALJCU010000007.1 GCA_938023885.1 uncultured Prevotella sp.
AATTCCCATACAAGATCCGTCTTGTCAACATAAATATAGTTATCCGTGATAACCCTGCTAAAGGTTTGAATACCTATAGGATATTTTCTCATTAGTTGCTCCATGATACAGCACTTTAAAAATGATTATTAGTTGCAGACGGCCACCAGGGCCGTCCCCTGCTATTTGTCATCGAAGAGGTTGAGCTGGCCCGTCATCTCGTCGATGATCTGCTGGCGCGACTTGCCAGCATCGGGATCGAGGTCTTCTCCGTTGTCGTTACTGTCTCCATCCGGATTAGAATCATCCTCGTTCTCCGCCGGCTCAGGCTGACGCAACGGCTCAAGCTCTTCCACTTTGTCAACCTGCCAGGTGGTGATACGCTTACCTTTGGCCTTGAAGCCCTTGACACCGACAAACTGCCCGGCATCAATTTCCATCGGCGGACGCACACTGTCGGCGCCGCCAAACGTCACACGGATATTGGGACAGGCTGTGCCTGTGAGCAACAAGAGCTTGCTCTCACTGTTCTCACCGACAAAGTTCTGGGGTGTCTTCCTGGCCTCGAGCATGAAACGCTTCATATAAGGATAGCCACTGTTGTCGGCATCAAGGAGCACGGCGGTCCACACTTTGTGCGGATCATATTTCTCGATGAGCGAGATATTGTCCTCGAAGTGATTGTTGAGGTCGAAGCCGGTGATATAATAGCTGCCGCCGGTAAGCACGACGAGCACGGAGTCGCCGTCACTGAACTCCCCGAGGTACTTGCCGCGGCCATCGTAGTTGAGACGTTTCACATCGCTATCGAACCATACTTTACGTCCGCCGAGCGTCGAGTGACCATGACTCTTGAGCGTGATACGCTTCACGTTCTTCTTTGTCAGGAGGTTCCCCCGCACGTTACGTCCTTTGATGAGAATCTCGGAGAAGTCCTTCTCCAGAAACAACGGCTGGTTGCGCCTTGTCAAATCGGGCTCCAGCGTCACTTTGATGATCTCCGCTTCGCCATTGGGGTTGGCTGTGAAATAAGCCACACGTGAGCCGGCTGTGCCCTGCGTGACATCGTACTCGCGGTCGTGAATGACTGATGTGACGTTGAAACGCTTGATGTAGTAAGGTCCCTTCTTGCCGTCACGGTAGACGACATTATAGATGGTCCGTGTATCATTTTTCTTGAACACCTGTGCCCAGAGTACATTCTTGCCGACGAAGATCTTCTCCGCCACCTTGATGACCTTGTATTTTCCGTCTTTGTAGAAGATGATGATGTCATCGAGGTCAGAGCAGTTACACACAAACTCATCTTTCTTCAGGCCTGTGCCGATGAAGCCATCCTGCCGGTTTATATACAGCTTCTCGTTGGCATCGACAACTTTCGTCACCTCGATGGTGTCGAAGGAGCGCACCTCCGTCAGGCGCGGGTGGTCCCTGCCGTAGGTCTCCTTCAGATGCTCAAACCAGGCCGTCGTGACGTCGGTCATGTGAGCAAGGTCGTGCCCGATGCCCTTGATGTCGGCCTTCATCTTAGCCATGAGCTTGTCGGCCTTATCCTTATTATATTTAAGAATACGCTGCATCTTTATCTCCAACAGGCGCAGATAGTCGTCATCGCGGATCTCACGGATAAGTTTTGGCTTCCACGGGGTGAACTTCTTGTCGAGGAACGCCAACACGGCCTTCTGGTCGGAAGCCTGCTCAAACTCTTTCTCCTTATACATCCGCTCCTCGATGAAGATTCGCTCCAAAGAGGCGAAGAAGAGCTGTTCCTCCAGTTCGCCCTTACGAATCTCCAGTTCCCTGCGCAGCAGTCCCATCGTACGGTCCGTGGAGTGCCGCAGCACTTCCGGGACGGTGAGGAACTGTGGTCTGTCGTCCTCAATGACACAGCAGTTCGGCGAGATGTTTATCTCGCAGTCGGTGAAGGCATAGAGGGCATCGATGGTCTTGTCGGGAGAAACGCCGGGAGCGAGGATCACCTGAATCTCGACGTGGCGCGCCGTCATGTCGATGACCTTCCGGGCCTTAATCTTACCCTTCTCAATGGCCTTCGTGATAGAATCCTGCAAAGAAGCTGCTGTCTTCGAGTACGGCACCTCAGTGATAACAAGCGTCCTGGTGTCTTTCTTCTCAATCTTTGCCCTGACACGCACCACGCCTCCACGCTGACCGTCGTTGTATTTGGATACGTCGATGGCACCGCCTGTGGGGAAGTCGGGATAGAGATGGAACTCCTCGCCACGCAGGTAACTGACGGCGGCATCGCAGAGCTCATTGAAGTTATGCGGCAGCACCTTCGAGGACAACCCCACAGCAATACCCTCGGCTCCCTGTGCCAGGAGCAGCGGGAACTTCACGGGAAGTGTCACCGGCTCTTTGTTGCGGCCGTCATAGGACAGCTGCCACTCCGTGGTCTTGGGGTTGAACACCGTCTCGAGGGCAAACTTCGACAGGCGCGCCTCGATATATCGGGGTGCGGCGGCACGGTCGCCAGTAAGGATATTACCCCAGTTACCCTGAGTGTCGATGAGCAGGTCTTTCTGTCCAAGCTGCACGAGGGCATCACCAATGGAAGCATCACCATGCGGGTGAAACTTCATCGTCTCACCCACGATGTTTGCCACCTTGTTGTAACGTCCGTCATCCATGCGCTTCATCGTATGGAGGATACGGCGCTGCACGGGTTTCAGACCGTCATCAATATGAGGCACGGCACGTTCCAGGATGACATACGAAGCATAGTCGAGAAACCAGTTCTTGTACATTCCCGAGAGATGATGCACTGCCGAGGCATCGAAGCGGTCGGCAGGCTGGTAGTCGGAGTGCTGGTCTACAGTGAACTCGTCGTCCTGTCCGTTATTATTGTCTTTTGTCTTATCGTCGTCCATATAGTCGTCGAGATCTATCTTTCTATTATACTGATTTCTTGCAAAATTAATAAATTATTTTGGAAGACAACAAAAAAAAGGAGAAAAAGGCCCCACCCCAATCCCTATTTTCATTCGAAAATGATTCTATTGTGAACACCCGATAAATCGGGCATTCGGGTTAAAAAAAGATAAGTGGAAGGCATTACTCACATCAAACTTAAGCCTCAATTTCTCAGAGACCTACAAAATCTACTCCATGAGATGGGCTATCGGGGGTCTCTTATGGCGATGAAAAAGGATTAATTTTGGAACTGAAGAACTGCAGGCAAAGAAGCTTTGCAGCACAAACAGCTCACGAGACCGTCACTTGTCTGACATACAACATGCCTGCTTTAGTGAAGAGGTTCTCCGCTTATGAGACTATCGGTGAACTGTTCCGCTGCTCACTTGAGGGAGCTGTGAAGTTGTCCGTCACGGAGAAACTTTGGGGACTGATACAGGAATTGAAGAAATGAAAAGAGCTCGGCCTCAAATATTCCTTAGGAGGAGTGCCGACACCTACGAAGGAAGAGGTGAAACGAGCCGGAGGGTTGTTGGGTGTTAATGGTATGTTTTGCGAAACCTAAGTATCACCCCTTGAAGCATACCGTTAACGCCTATCACCCAACAAAGATTAACTCCATAGATTTCAGTAGCTCAGAAAAAAGTTGTAACTTTGCAAAATATCAGATTTATAGAGATCACTAAAATTTCATGACCCGTTCATTTCATCATAGAACTACCGTGGGTGCGGTGTGCGGTATCCTGTTGTTTCTACTGCTCGCCCTCTACGCTTTCTGGATCAAAAACGCCGTAGTGGGACTCATCATGGTGTTCCTGCTCATCATCTTCGGACGGCGGCGCTCCGCGGCGAGGAGCGGATCATGAGTCTGGATCTGAAGGACCTGCACTTCGCCTACGGCAAGCGGACCGTGCTGGAGGGCGTGGACACCCGGTGGGACACCGGTCAAATGGTGGGGCTCCTGGGACCCAATGGAGCCGGCAAATCCACTCTGGTGACCTGCATCGCCCAACTGCGCCGCTACACCGGGACGGTGAGCTTCGCCGACCGCACCGGGCGCGATCTGCGCGAGATGATCGGCTACATGCCCCAGGGTCTGCCCGGCGACGCCGCCCTGACCGCCCTGGAGTCGGTGCTCACCGCCTCGCGGCGCGGCATGACCTGGCACACGAGTCGTGCCGACATCGACCTGGCCTGGAGCGCCTTGGACGAGCTCGGGGTGGCCGAGCTGGCCGACCGCCCACTGGGCCAGCTCTCCGGCGGGCAGCGCCAGCTCGTGGCCCTGGCCCAGACGCTCGTGCGCGAGCCCGGACTCATCCTGCGCGACGAGCCCACCTCCGCCCTCGACCTGCGCCGCCAGGTCTCGGTCCTCTCCCACGTGCGCCGGATCTGTCACCGGGACACTGGCCGCCTCGCCGTCGTCGCCCTGCACGACCTCAACCTGGCGGCCCGCTTCTGCGACCGCCTCGCCATCCTCGCCGGCGGGACGATCCGCGCCGAGGGGCCGCCCGCCGAGGTGCTCCAGCCCGACATCCTCGCCGAGGTCTACGGGCTGCGGGTACGGATCGTGCCCGACGGCGACCACGTCATGGTCGCCCCCGAGGCCGAGCAGGGGGCTTGAGCCGGTTCGTCGTCGTGAGCCGCTGTATGCCGCACGGCAGGGTCGCGCGCCGTCCTGCTGGACGTCTCACTACCGGGGTCGGTGTCAGTCCATCGACAGGCGGGCGGCGATCATGCCGCCGATCAGCATCAGAATCCCCATCCCGAAAGCCCCGGCGAGGATCGCGATACCGCCCATGAGGAGCTGGATGGTGCCCGCGCCGAGAGCCAGCCACGTGAGCAGGAGCAGCAACGTCCAGGCGGTGGCGAGCCGGTGACGTCGGATGAAGGAGCGCGTCATGATCCGGCCGCGGCCGGCGAAGGCGGTACGCAGCGCCCGCACCCGCCGTCCCACCACCCGGAAGGTCAGGGTTGCGCACAGGGCCAGGGGCAGCAGAAGAAGCCACGTGGGCAGGTTCACCAGCCACACGAAAGCGGCTGACATGAGCATGAGCGCGACGCACGCGAGCAAGCCGAGATGAAGGGCTCGCACAGTGCTTAAGAAGATGGAGTCAACGGCCTCACGCGCCTGGATCGGATCAGAGGTTTGAGCCGCGTATGCGGCAGCGGCCTTGGCCGCACCGACATGGTCCCGTTGGTTCTGGCGCAGCTGAGCGAGGTGGAGGAGGGCGCTAGCGTGTGCGGGTTCCAGGGCGAGTGCCTCCTGCAAGGAGGCCTCCGCCGCCTGCGCGTCGGTGTGCATCTGCACCCGCGCTAGAAGCGTGTGGTGATTGGCCGAGCCCGGCGAGAGCCTGACTGCCTCACGCGCGTAGAACTCGGCCTCCTCCGTTCGCCCCATCCCGGCCATCGTCACAGACATGAGATGGAAGACCTGACTGTCCTCCGGGGCCAGGTCCAGAGCGGTCCTCAATGAACGCTCCGCCTCCGGTTCCCTGTCCTGAGCGACGAGGGAACAGGCCAGAAGCCAGTGGGCGTCGGGATTGTTCGGAAGTGCCGCGACGGCTCGGCGGGCCGCGGCCTCAGCCTCCTCGGGGCGATTCGCGCTGCCGTGAGCGGACGACAGGGCGATATAGATGGAGCCGGCCTCGTCCGGGTAGTTGGCGAGCAAGCGGGTCAGGATCTGCATGGCCCGCTCGTACTGGCCGGCGTCGATGAGCCAATCGGCCCGGTCCATCTCCTGACGGTAGACGTCGTCGCTCATAGCATGCGGTGCCGTTTCATCCACTCGCGCAGCTCCGCATACTCCCCGGAGACGTCGGCGTACTCGACGACGGCGCGCGCGGTCTCGAACCAGGGGCCGCTCGAGGGCCGGACCTCCTTGAGGGCCGCGTACATGTCCTTCATGTTCATGAGCCGAGGCCGGCCGGTGCGCACCGAGTCCATGAGAGCGTTCTCCGCGGCGGAGTCGCACACGTGCGACAGGTCCGCTCCGGTCAGCCCCTCGGTGGCCCGCGCCAGGGCCTGCAGATCGATGCCCTCCACGGGTCGTTCGCGCAGGTGCGTGTGCAGGATGGCGGCGCGCGCCGGCTCGTCCGG
>CALJCU010000008.1 GCA_938023885.1 uncultured Prevotella sp.
GACGCTGCGCAACGACTTCACGTTCTTCAGGAGTTTCACGTTCTCTTTCTCCATGTATTCCTATATGGGTCACAAGAGCCTCTCCGGACTGTGGCTTAACGGCGACAATTCCGGTTCTCTCTTCACCAATACCTGTAACATGTACGAGAAGGACTACTGGACTCCGACCAACCCGACCAACAAATACGCACGTCTGAATGCCGTCGGTCCTGCCGGGGTGACGGGCATCAACAAGCTCTACAACCGCAGCTTCGTACGTCTCGACAATGTCACTGTCGGTTATACGCTTCCAGTGCAGCTCACACAAAAATGGGGCATCGAGCGTGTACACGTGTCGGCTACGGTCAACAATCTCTTTACCATCGACAGCTGGCCTTATGGCGATCCGGAGACTGGCAACTACTCCAACCGGAAGTTCCAGTTCGGTGTGCAGCTCACCTTATAATGGGATGAATACCTAAAGTATTTCAAACATTTAGAACTTTAGAATTATACAGCAATGAAAATCAATATAAAGAATATCACCCGCGGAGGAATGGTTCTTGTTGCATCTGCCATGATGACGGCATGCTCCGACAGTTTCCTCGAGGAGAAGCCTATGTCTTTCTATGAGCCCAGTGGGACTTATACCACAGAGGCCGGTCTGCAGTCGGCTCTCGCTCAGTGCGACAAACAGTTGAAAACTTACCGCATCGACGGTAACTGGAACAACGTCGGCATCTTCACCAATTATCTTATGTCTGATGTCGGCATGTATGCCAAGACCGATATGGGCGGCGGTTTCCAGGATAACTTCGATGCCAAGCTCACGCCTACCAGTGGTATGGCCGGTGGCGGTGACGGCAACTATATGCAGCGTTTCTGGGACCAGGGCTACAACATGGTCAAGTACGCTAACTCTATTCTTTCCTATGCCGATCAGGTGAAAGGACTGGATGAGGCAACGCGTGACGCATACATCGGCCGGGCTTATTTCCACCGTGCCTATGCTTACTACAACCTCGTGCTGCAGTTCGGTGACATTCCTTTGATCACGAAACTGCTCACGGTGCCTAAGGTCAACTATAAGTCGACGAGCAAGGATGCAGTCTTCCAGATGCTCGTCCACGACCTGGAGTTTGCCGCGGCTCATGTCCCCTCACAGAGCAAGATGCAGTATGTGGGTCAGGTCAACCGGGAGGCCTGCATGCAGCTCCTTATCAAGTGTTACCTTGTCGTCGGTGAGTACGCCAAGGCAGAAGCTATGGCAACGGATCTTATTAACAACCATGGCCTGAAGCTCATGACAGATCCTTTCGGCACCTGGCAGCCATCCGGCAATCCCGATACCTGGAAGGTGACGCGCAACGTCATCTGGGACCTGCACCGCACGCCTAATATCGCCAATGCTGCCAATAAGGAGACGATCATGATGATCGTCAACTCCAACGACGAGGACTTCGCTACCTACAACGTCATGCGTGCCTGCTTCGCCCACTGGAGCAACAGCGTCATCCGCGACCCTCACGGACTGGCTACACCAGGCAACAACATCGCCCGCAACAGCAGGAATTACAACGACACGCTTGACTGGGTGCGCGCTATCGGACGAGGCATTGCGGTTAACCGTACGTCTTATTATTTCAACAAGACAATCTGGAACTACGGCGGCGAGACCGACTGGCAGGACCTCCGCCATAACCGCAAGATGGGCAACTGGGTTGAGATGGAGGATATCAAGTACAACAATCCCAAGTCGACCTGCTACGGTAAGCATTACCAGCTCTATGCTACGGAAGATTACAAGGACGCAAGTGGTAAGGTGCTTGTGCACAAAGGTGACATCCTTTGCTCCGACACCATCCGCTCATGGTATCCCACGCCGCTCTATGCCTGCTATATCCTTGATACGCCGAACGAGGACAACAAAGGTGCGAACCAGTTCCAGGGTGCATCCGGTAAAGGTGCCAACGGTGACATGTATCTCTTCCGCCTCGCTGAGACCTATCTGCTGCGCGCCGAGGCCCGTTTCTATCAGGGCAATGCCACTGGTGCGGCTGAAGATGTCAACATCATCCGCAAGCGCTCCAACGCCGAGAAGATGTTCAGGACCGTCACCATCGGTGACATCATGGACGAGCGTGCCCGTGAGCTCTATCTCGAGGAGTTCCGTCAGGCCGAGATGGTTCGTGTGAGCTGGTGCCTGGCCCGGAGCGGCAAGCCCGACGAGTGGGGTAACACCTATGATCTCAACACCTGGGACAAGCAGGAAGGTACGGATCTCAATGGCGGTAGCTACTGGTATCGCCGCTGCACAACCTACAATGTGTTCAATCATCCTTATGGCAAGGGACAACAGGGCAACCAGTCGTTCGAGTACAAGATCAATAAGCACAACCTCTTCTGGCCTATTCCCAACAGCGCCATCACCTCCAATACAGGCGCCAAACTGTGTCAGAACTATGGCTATGACGGCTACGATGCCAGCACTCCTATGTTCACCGACTATGAGGATGCCGTCGCTGATGAGGAGAAGACGGAGTAAAGTTTGAATTAGCAGTGGGGCGGGGCTGGTGTCCGACCTTATGTGATAAGAAACCGCCCTTTTCTTGCTTTATCCATAACAAATAAAGACATTATTATAAAAAACTAATATCAGTAATATCAGTATTATGCCAATCATATCATGCAGGAAATTAAGGCTCTTAGCCTTGGCAGCAGTGGCAGGACTTTTCGGGCTGAGCTCATGTCAGGAGTCTTATCATTACGAGGTGCCAAAAATTAGCGGTACAGATTATGATCCTACGCAGTCTGTGACAGTGACGGGAATCTTACCGGATTCCGGTGGCTATAAGACACCGTTTATTATTGAGGGGACCAACTTCGGTATGGATGCCTCTAAAATCAATGTTGTTTTCAACGGCAACCGCAAGGCTACTGTCGTCAGCACCAATGGCACGCGGATCTACGGTATCATGCCGAAGCAGGAAGACGGTCTGAATCTGTTCTCCGTTCAGATTGATTCTACTCTTGACCCTGTCGTCAGTCCCGTAAAGTTCCGTTACAGTAAGGTCGAGCGGGTATCTGTTCTTGCCGGTAAGACGGCGAATGGCGGTTATGTAGACGGTTCTTTAGCTGAGTCACGATTCAACTATATGTATGGTGTCAATGTCGTAACTGGCAATAACCTTATTGTTTGTGAGGGCCGTGACAATCGAGTGCGCATGGTCTCTGAGACTGACAACAAGGTTACAACGCTCTACACTGGTGCCAACTTTGGTCATCCGGCAGTGACCAAAGATCGCAGGCGTGCTTATGTCATCCAGATAGACAAACCTCATGCTATCTACTATTTTGACCAATCCAATTCTTGGGAGGCTAAACGCCTGACTGCCTCACTCGACAATATCAATGGTAAGATTTATTCTTGCGCTTTAGCTGATGATGACCGTTATCTCTATTTCCGTGATGCCCAGGGCAAGTTCGGATGTGTTGATACCCAGGATCCATCAAAGATAACTATTCTTAATGACAGTTGTGGCGCAAGAACAGGTGAAATCTCTTATCTGGAATGGAGTAAGGTTGACAGATGCTTCTATCTGTCTGTCCAGGTTCAGCAAGGTATTTATAAGGTTTCTAAAGATGGTAAGTCTGTAGAGCAGTGGATCGGTTTCAATGGTGTCGGACATGAGGATGGGAGCCGTCTGACAGCTGTCATCCGTAACCCTACAGGAATGGCATTTGACGTAGACGGCAATATGTATTTCATTGATTCTATGGGATTTGTCGTCAGAAAGCTTAATCATGACGATGGTATGGTCTCAACGGTAGCCGGTCAGTATCAGACCTGTGTTAATGACAAGATAGAAGGTTTACCTCTTGAGGTGACATTCAATTTTCCTTACGATATAGCTGTTGATGATGCCGGTGACTTCTATATCATAGAAGGTTGGGGTACAGATGTGCGAAAGTTTGCTATAGAATGAATTTATAAATGGAAGAACCATGAAACATCTTAAAATATACATGCTTCTGCTTGTCGCTATGATCTGTACGGCCGCTGCTGCACAGAGTGACAAGTATATGGTAGCCGGCACGGTAATGGATGATAAGGGTGAGCCTCTTGTCGGTGTAACAGTCCAGGCTGATAATAAGAGCGTGCAGGGAACGGTCACAGACCTTGACGGTAAGTTTCGTGTAAAAGATATTCCTGCAAAGTCGACTCTTACATTCTCCTATGTGGGTTATAAAGACCTCAAATATAAGGTGGGCTTTTCAAAAGATGGTCTTAAGATCGTGATGGAACCCAACGTCGGTGCCCTTGATGAAGTGGTTGTCGTCGGTGCAGGTACTCAGAAGAAGGTCTCTATGACAGGTGCCATAACGACTGTCAACCCTGAGAACCTTGATGTTCCTGCTACGAGTATCACCAATATGCTTGGCGGTAATGTTCCGGGTATCATTGCTGTCACACGCTCCGGTGAGCCTGGCAACGACTTCTCTGAGTTCTGGATTCGCGGTATCAGTACCTTTGGTGCAAGCTCTTCTGCTCTCGTCCTTATTGATGGTGTAGAAGGCAACCTCAATGACCTTGATGCCAACGATATAGAGAGTTTCTCTGTCTTGAAGGACGCTTCTGCTACGGCTGTCTACGGTGTCCGTGGTGCTAACGGTGTCGTTGTCGTGACAACCAAGAGTGGTAAGGCCGGTAAACTGAAGATCAACTTCAAGGCTAACCTTATCATGAGTGAGAATGCACGTGAGCCGGAGTATTGCGATGCTTACACATATGCTACTCTCGCCAACGAGGCTCGTCTGGCCCGTGGTTTTGAACCGAAGTACAATGCTACGGAGATGGAGCTGTTCCGGACTGGTCTTGACCCTGATCTCTATCCTAATACCAACTGGCGTGATGTTATTCTCCGTGACCATGTATGGCAGAATCAGGAATTTCTCTCCATTGCCGGCGGCGGTACGGCTGCACGCTACTATGTATCACTGAGTATCCTTAGCAAGGACGGTGTGTTCAAGCAGGATAAGAACACTCACGATTATAATACGAATGTCGGATATACCAAATACTCTTTCCTTTCCAAGGTTGATGCCAATCTGACAAAGACAACAACACTGAGCATGAAACTCAATCAGGTGATGGTTGACAACGATGGTCCCGGCTTGTCAGACAATGGCTCTCTGTGGTCAGCGCAGGCTAATTTGACACCAGTCACGATGCCGGTACGCTATTCTAACGGTCAGTTGTCTTCTTACGGCAGCAATGGCTCACAGATCTCTCCGTATGTTCAGCTCAATTACATGGGTTATAAGCAGAACCGCCGTCTCAACACAGACCTTTCAGTTGGCATCAACCAGAATCTCGACTTTATAACAAAGGGCCTGAATGTCCGTGGACTGTTCTCTTACAGTGGTCAGTCGGAGCATAACACCAGTCATACCGTGATGCCGGACGTGTACTATGCTGACAAGCGCAATGCCGACGGTACATTGCAGACAACCAGGACAGTGTCAAAGAAAGATGAAACTTATTCTCAGAAAGTGATTTTCAACCGTAACTACTATTGGGAACTGAATGGCAACTACAACCGCAAGTTCGGCGACCACTCTATAGGTGCGTTACTGCTGTTCTATCTGCAGAGCAAGTCATATTCTTATAAGGATGGGAAAGATATCAACTCTACAATAAGTGCTATACCCTATCGTAACGAGGCACTCTCCGGACGTGTCACTTACGGATATAAAGACACATATTTCACTGAGTTCAATATCGGCTACACAGGCTCAGAACAGTTCGAGTCAGGTCACCGTTTTGGTTGGTTCCCCGCCGTCTCCTGCGGCTGGATTCCTACACAGTACAAATGGGTTCGCGACAAGATGCCATGGATAAACTATTTCAAGGTTCGTGCAAGCTATGGTCTCGTGGGTAACGACCGTATCGGCGGTACCCGTTTCCCATACCGCACTACGATTGTAAGCGGTGGCAGTGGTTGGAATAACCTGTATGGCTCAAAGAAAGAAGGTCAGGTGGGTACTGAGGGACTGGTATGGGAGAAAGCCAAGAAGTTTGATGTCGGTGTTGACGCACATCTCTTCAACTCTATGATCGAGTTCTCTGTCGACTACTTCCATGACACCCGTGACAATATCTTTCAGCAGCGTGCTACAGTACCGGATGAAATTGGTCTGCAGAGCCTGCCTTGGGCTAATGTGGGGTCTATGGTCAGCCACGGTATGGATGGTAACATCACTTTCACAAAGAAATGGAATAAAGACTGGCGAACGACTGTTCGTGGAAATTTCACATATTCTCGCAATAAGGTTACCAATTGGGAACAGGCAAACATTACCTATCCTTATCAGTCATATACTGGTGTTCCTTACGGTGTACAGCGTGGCCTGATAGCTCTTGGCTTGTTCAAGGACTGGGACGATGTCTACAGTTCACCGAAGCAGACCTTCGAGTCTAAGGTTTATCCCGGTGACATCAAATATAAGGATGTCAATGGTGACGGCCAGATCAATGCCGATGATGAGGTGCCTCTGTCTTATTCCAACACTCCTGAGATACAGTATGGCTTCGCTCTTGAGGCACGATGGAAGGACATTACTGTGAGTGCACTCTTCGAGGGTGCAGGACATTCGACTTACTTCTATGGCGGTTCAGGCTATTACCCGTTTGTAGGTGAGAGCACCGGGAACTTGCTGACTATTGTCGCAGACCAGAAGAATCGCTGGACTCCCCGTGAGATCTCCGGTACGGCAGAAACGGAGAATCCTGACGCCCGTTTTCCACGTCTGACTTACGGAAACAACGCCAACAATAACCGCCATTCTACATTCTGGCTTGCAGACAACTATTATCTGCGTTTCAAGAATCTGCAGGTGCGTTATCGATTTACTCATCCTTGGCTTACAAGAGTATTGTCTATTCAAGATGTCAATATCAGTTTCATAGCAAACAACATCTGTACATGGGATAACATCAAGCTTTGGGATCCGGGGCAGGCTGCTTCCAATGGCGCCGCTTATCCTATACAGCGTACTTACACACTACAGTTACAGGTTAATTTCTAAATTCGGAAACGATGAACATTAAACATATATGTATCGGTGCGTTAGGAGTAATGTCTCTGGCTATGGGCATGACTTCCTGCGAAGGCTATCTCGACACCGACAAATATTTCTATAACCAGACCTCGCTCGACTCTGTCTTTCAGCGTAAGGACCTGCTAATGCAATATCTCAACTCCGCATCAAGCTACATCCCTGCTGACGATCAGTTGTGGACATACAGTTCCAATCCTTTCAGTTTCACTTCTGATGAGGCTTTTTGCTCATGGAGGGACGGCAACCAGCAGGGTGTGTACTACGCATTGGGTGAGATAGACCGCTATACCACACGTTTCAACAACTGGCCCGATCTGTATAAGGG
>CALJCU010000009.1 GCA_938023885.1 uncultured Prevotella sp.
CGACCTAATTCGCTTGCTCCACTGATGTAAGTAAGTGGTACATTGTATGCAGGAATTTCCTTATCTGCCTTTTCAAGTACCTTTATTGCACGAGCCTTGTCGTTCTCTGCGATAAGATGAGTTGCCAATTGAGCGAACAAACGACGATGAGTGTAACACATACGCATCACTGTTTCATCGAGGTAAATACCCTTCTTAGATAGGCCACCATAACGATAACGAGTCATAAGGTTGCGATAAACCTTATCAGTGTCAAAGTTCTTAGCTCCAGGTTTATTTGTTGTGAAAGGAGTAATACGGTTTGCAAGTCCTTCTGTTACAAAATTATCACCAAGATTCATATAGTTTTCCTGGCCAACGGTCAGCGCAACGTATATTGGACGCGTCCAGTTACACTGCGAAATCATCTCCAACATCATCAGATCGCCTTTGTAAAGAGCATTCTTTCCCGCAAGCGAAATAACCATACGGTCGGGTATTGTGTCGCTGGCCATCATCATTCCACTGCGTTTTACAGCAGCCTTGTCAATGGTTACGTAGAGCGTATCCGTAGGAATAACCTGCAAATCCGGATTCTTTGAGCGAACCCAATACTTCATAATATTCTTCACTTCAAACGGATTGTCGCCGAACTGTGCCTTTGCCTGAGCAGGATTCTGCTTGTAGAACTGGAGTATCTGCTGCTTGAGCGACGGCTGCACCTCGATATACTCGTTTGTACCCGAGCAGTAATCGAGACGCGGCCACGAGATAGGCACTGACGGCGAGTTGTAGGCCGGACGCTTCATCTGGTCGATGTACCAGTCGGTCTGCAGGTACGAGAGGTTGCAGACGCGGGCGTCGGTGCGTACGCCTTCCGTCTCCTGATTATACCAAAGCGGGAAGGTATCGTTGTCACCATTGGTGAAGATGATCGGGTTACCCTTGTCCTGAAGTGACATGAGGTAGTTACGCCCGAAGTCGCGGCAGGTATAACGTCCGGAGCGGTCGTGGTCGTTCCATGTCTGCGACACCATCTGTACAGGCACAAGGAGGCAAAGCACGCCGATGACGGCAGCGAGCGCCACACGGCTCACTTTCACACGCTTGCCGATAAGGTCGTAGAGGGCAGCGACGCCCATGCCGCACCAGATGGCGAAGGCGTAGAACGAGCCGGCATAAGCATAGTCACGCTCACGC
The DNA here is from genome assembly GCA_938023885.1 of uncultured Prevotella sp. Classification (GTDB taxonomy): domain Bacteria; phylum Bacteroidota; class Bacteroidia; order Bacteroidales; family Bacteroidaceae; genus Prevotella. The sequence goes on from CALJCU010000009.1 coordinate 1,180, forward strand.
GGCTGCACCGGTGTCTGGTTCAGATAGATGACGATAGCCAGACCTGTCATGAAGAACAGGAAGAAGACTATCCAGAACTGACGAATGCCACGGCGTCCGCGGAACGCCTGCCAGAAAAGGCCGATGAGTCCGAGGATAAGCGGCAGACCGTAGAACACGTTGTGTCCTTTATTGCCGCCGGGGTTCTTCACGGGGTCATAAGCCTGCAGATTCTTCGGCAGTTTCGACTGGTCACCGAGACGTGCATTGTCGATGAACGGGATACCCGTGATCCAGTTGCCATGCTCAAGCTCGCCGTTGCCCTGAATATCATTCTGGCGGCCGGCAAAGTTCCACATGAAGTAACGCCAGTACATGAAGTTACACTGGTAAGAGAGGAAGAAGCGGAGGTTCTCGAGCTGTGTCGGCACCTTCACGGTCATTTGCTCACCGCAGCGGTCGTAAGGCACCTCGGTTCCGTCGACACCACCCATCCACGACTCGTAGTCCTGAGTGTGACTGGGATCGTACATACGCGGGAAGATCATGTTCTGTGCGTAAACATATTTATCTTTGTGAGTGACGACGAAGTAAGAGTCCTTTTCGCTCTTTGATGCTTTCTCCTTACGGCTGTAGACAGGTGCGCCTTGTTTCATGACCGGTGTGCACATGTCACCGTCCTGCTTCAGTGCCACCTGAGAGGTATAAGCCTGGCCGTAGAGTAATGGATAGTCACCGTACTGGTCACGGCTGAGGTAAGAGCCGAGGGTGAAGATGTCCTCAGGTGAGTTCTGGTCCATCGGCGGGTTGGCGACGGAACGGATCACGATAAGGGCATAAGACGAGTAGCCGATCATCAGCATGAGCATACAGAGGAGGCTCGTGTTGAGAATGCGCTTGCGCAGCAGCATCTTTCCGTCCTTTCGCTTCATGTTGAGCAAGAAGTAGAGCGTAGCTAAAAGTACGATGCCGATGAGCACAGACATAAAGCCTGTTCCGAAGAACGGGATACCGAGCATGCCGACACTGGCGAGGTAGAGTCCGTTGGTGAGCGTGCGGTTGGTCTTTGTGGTGCTCCAAATGGCCGTTAAAACAACGGCGATGAGGGCAAGGATGTAGACAACCATACCGGTGTTGAACGGCATTCCGAGGGTGTTGACAAAGAACAGCTCAAACCAGCCGCCCACCTTCACAATGCCCGGAACAACGCCATAGAGCACGGCTGCAACCACTACGAACGAGATGAGAAGCGCAATAAGCGAGCCTTTTACCTCGATGTTGGGGAACTTGCGGTAAACAAACACCAGCACAATGGCGGGTATGCAAAGCAAGTTAAGCAAGTGAACGCCGATGCTAAGCCCTGTCATGTACATGATAAGCACTAACCATCGGTCAGAGTGAGGCTCGTCGGCATGGTCTTCCCATTTCAGTATAAGCCAGAATACTATGGCAGTGAATGCACTGGAATAGGCATATACCTCACCTTCGACGGCTGAAAACCAGAATGTATCGGAAAAAGTATAGATAAACGCACCCACAAGACCGGAGCCCATTATGGCAATTGTCTTCGCTGTCGTCAGT
>CALJCU010000010.1 GCA_938023885.1 uncultured Prevotella sp.
TTACATTGACGTTGTGGGTACTGGCGGTGACCGCAAGAACACATTCAATATCTCTACAACCGCCTGTTTTGTCATCGCCGGAGCCGGTTATAAGGTGGCCAAGCACGGCAACTATGCCGCAACGAGCGTCAGCGGCGCATCCAATGTCATCAAGAACCACGGTGTCAACTTCACCGATGACATTGATAAGCTCAACCGCTCCATCAACGAGTGTGGCATCGTCTATCTCCATGCCCAGCTCTTTGCCAAGGCCATGAAGTTCGTGGGTGCCATCCGCAAGGCATTGCCGTTCCCGACCTTCTTCAATCTCCTTGGTCCTATCATCAACCCTTCCAAGCCGCAGTGCCAGTTGCTCGGAACGGCTACGCTCGACCAGATGCGACTCTATCAGCAGGTGTATCAGAGGATAGGTATCGACTACGGCATCGTGAACAGTATCGACGGCTATGATGAGATCTCGCTCACGGGCGACTTCAAGGTCATCACAAACGCTTATGAGCGAATCTTCAAACCTTCGGATCTCGGGTTCGACATCGCAAAGCCCGAGGAGCTCGTCGGCGGTGCCACAGAGGAAGAGGCAAAGCAGATCTTCGACAATGTGCTCACTAACAAGGCACTGCCTGCTCAGAAGAACATCGTGCTTGCCAATGCCGCCTTCGGTATCCAGGTGTTGGAGAAAGGCAAGAAGAGCATTGGCGAGTGCATCGACATTGCCCGCGAGAGCATCGACAGTGGCAAGGCTCTTGCCACATTCAGGAAGTTTGTGGAATTGAACAAATAAGATGGACATATTAGAAGAAATCGTCGCACACAAGCGCATGGAAATAGATGAGCGCAAACGCTACGTCCCTATCCAGCAGTTCACCGGTGACATCAAAAAACGGATGGAGCAGGGCAGGCCCGCTTCCATGCGTGAGGCACTGATGAACTCGAAGACGGGTATCATCGCTGAGTTCAAGCGCAAGAGCCCTTCGAAAGGCTGGATCCATAAAAATGTCAGGCCCGAGGATGTCACACCGCTCTATGAGCAGGGCGGAGCCTCGGCACTGAGCATCCTCACCGATACCGAGTATTTTGGAGGTTACGACGAGTACATCCAGCAGACACGTAAGGCAGGCGTGAAGATTCCTATCCTTTATAAGAACTTCGTCATCGACGAGTATCAGCTCTTCCAGGCACGCTACTGTGGGGCCTCGGCCGTATTGCTCATCGCCGCCTGTCTTACGAAAGACGAATGCCGCACCTTACAGCACCTCGCTCATGAGATCGGTTTAGAGACACTCTTGGAGATGCACAACGGGCGCGACTTTGAATATGCAGAGCTTGAGCCTGACATGTATGGCATCAACAACCGCAACCTCGGCACGTTCACGACCGATGTGGACAACAGTTTCCGCCTTGCTGAGAGGCTTCCTCAGGACGTATGCCGGGTCAGTGAGAGTGGTATCAACAGGCCTGAGACGGTCAGGGAGCTGCGTGAAACCGGTTTTAAAGGTTTCCTCATGGGTGAGTGCTTCATGAAGGAAGATAATCCGGGATTAGCTCTTAAACAATTCATAGATAGTTTATAATCAGTAAACTATGGTAATCAAAGTGTGCGGCATGCGCGATGCCTGGAATATTCGCGACGTTGCGGGGCTCAACATCGACATGATGGGTTTCAATTTCTGGCCGCAGAGCAAGCGTTTCGTAAGGATGATCAGTTCGCAGGCAGGAATCCTTCCTGATTTTAG
>CALJCU010000011.1 GCA_938023885.1 uncultured Prevotella sp.
CAAGCAGCTCAAGAACGGTATGCCTAAAGATCCTAACGGAAAAGAGTTTGATGCTGACCAGCAGATTGCTTACCTGCAGGAGCTTTGCCAGAAATATCCTATCGCTTCTATCGAGGACGGACTTGATGAGAACGACTGGGAGGGCTGGCAGAAGCTGACAGCTAAACTCGGCAGCAAGGTACAGCTCGTCGGTGATGACCTCTTCGTGACCAACACAAAGTTCCTGGAGAAGGGTATCAAGATGCACGTGGCTAACGCTATCCTTATTAAAGTTAACCAGATCGGTTCTCTGACGGAGACTCTCGAAGCTATCGAGATGGCTCACCGTCATGGTTACAACACCGTCACTTCTCACCGTTCCGGTGAAACAGAGGATACCACAATCGCTGATATCGCTGTTGCTACCAACAGTGGCCAGATCAAGACCGGTTCGATGAGCCGCACAGATCGTATGGCTAAGTACAACCAGCTTATCCGTATCGAGGAGGAGCTGGGTTCGGAGGCGCGTTACGGTTATCACCGTTTGGACCGCAGCCTTTAATAGGTCAGAATCCATACATTAATAACACATAATCCCGTGGCGGGAACCGCCACGGGATTTTTGAGTGTATAGTCACATTTTTTAAGAGCTATATCGGCGAACATATCATTCTTTTCCTTAACTTTGCAAAGTTACATAAGATTTTCCAATTATACACCTGTTGGATAAAGAAATCTGTTTTTCTTTAGAGGAATAAAGACAACTCTATCCAGTTTGGTCTCAGCCATTGGACCTTGGAGTGGTATAATGGTATTGATTTCGCTCCTGACTTCTTGTACCGTCAGGGTGAAAAGGTTGCGTGAAAAATAAAATAAATAATGAAATACTTTATCATTGTCAATGATGCGCAGCAGGGTCCTTACACCGTGGAGGAGCTGCGACAGCGCAATATAACCTCCGAGACCCTTGTATGGGCGGAAGGCATGGCACAATGGACACCCGCCTGGCAGGTCGAGGAGTTGAGACAGTTGTTCTACGAGACCACGGTAGATGAACGGATGAAACCGGTGCAGGCTGGATCAACACAGACGACAGGCTCCGTCCCACCTCTACCTCCCGCAAATGATCTGAACAATCAGAATGGTGCCACCGCACCGCCCGTCACTCCACCGGATAAGAAAAAGAAGAAGGTACTGACTTATATAGGCATCGTCGCAGCTGTCCTTTTGTTGCTGATGGCTGTCACCAATCCGCCGAAGGACGAGCACAGGCAGGTCATCAAGGAACGCATCTCTGCTGGGCTGGCAAAGGGACTGACTGACAGCAGTGACGGTGACAACCCCTTCGCGATCTTTGGATCCTCCATTATCCGTACGCTTGCCACACCAGTGCTTGGGCAGATCGTTGACAACATGCTCCAGTATCACAACTATCTCTTCTGGTCGACGACGACGCTCGACATGCCCGATTCCAGTGAGGTGCGTATGTCGGTGGGCATCTTTGGAAAAGTGTTCACCTCTGACGAGACAGCCATCGCTGAGGCCGTGTCGAAGATGCTGAAGAGTGATGGCAATGAATCGACCCACACTTCTGTCGTCAGGGACAATGGTACGGATGAGGACGGGAACCCGACGAGTGATGTCACGACAACCGTCACCGATTCCGTCGTCTCCGTAGGGGGCAGAGTGGGGAAGGCGGTCATCAGGCACGTCGGAAATGAGATGGAGCGTGAGATCAAGAAAGAGATCCGGCAAGATACAGACAGCACCACGGCAAGCGGATTGGACAAGATTGTCAATGCGGTGGAGAGTTTCCTCAAAGGGTTGTAGTATCCCCAACAATGACGATACTCGCTATCCCCCAATGTAGGTATTGTTGATGTCTTGTAGCGGCGGGCCGTTGTGCCTGCTACCCACCACGTGGTGAGGATAACACCCATGCGACGGAACTGTTCCGCCGCATATTTCTGCAATTGGTGTGGGACGGGAATGCCTCGCAGGATCCGCCGCCCCATCCCCATAAATGATGATTTGAGGCAGCCTGCTAATTTACTAATTTTTGAGTATTGCGTCATTTTTTGTTTCTTTTTAATTTTGCACTCAGAATATTAAGAAACAAGAACAATGGACAAACTTCTCTTTGGACTCCTTTCGGCAGCCCTTGCGCTTGGCAGCTTTCAGTGTGCACAAGCCCAGGTTAACGCCTCCGACTCTGTGATGAGTCATGCCGGCGGCCATCGCCTGAGTGTCGGTGGTTATGGCGAAGTGGCTTATAGCCGCAACTTTTACAGTGATAACGTCTACCGCTACTCCGAACCCTCTAAATACAAGAATGACAAGAGCTACGGCCGATTCGACATCCCCCACGCTGTCATCTATCTGAGCTACGATTTCGGTAAAGGCTGGAAGATGGGCTCGGAGATCGAATTTGAGCATGGTGGCACTGGCTCTGCCTACGAGCGCGAATACGAGGAAGGCGGCGAATGGGAGACCGAGACAGAGAAAGGTGGCGAAGTAGAACTTGAGCAGTTCTGGTTGCAGAAGACATTCTGCCGGGGCGTGAACCTGCGCTTCGGCCACATTGTCGTGCCCGTAGGTCTTAACAACTCCCACCACGAGCCACTCAATTTCTTTACGGTCTATCGCCCCGAAGGTGAGAACACCATTCTTCCTTCCACCTGGCATCAGACCGGTGTGAGCCTTTGGGGGTATCTCGGCAGGTTCAAGTATGAGGTACAGTTCCTGGAAGGTCTCGACGCGATGCACTTCGACCGTGACGGCTGGATTCACAAGGGCACCCATTCCGCTTTCGAGTTCGATCCCGCCAGCAAGTATGCTACAGCAGCCCGCCTCGACTGGTTCGCTACTCCGGGTGTACGTCTCGGTCTGAGCGGTTACTACGGTCACAGCATCAACAATACTTATATCAACGACTCTAACGACAAGCTCAAGGGCGCTGTGTCCATCGGCTCTTTTGATTTCACCGTCAACCGCTGGAACTGGATCGTGCGCGGACAGGCTACTTATGGTCATCTCGGCGATGCCTATAATGTGAAATATCTCTCGGGCCGTAGCACGAAGACCTCTCCTTACAGCAGTTCCGAGGTCGGCAAGAATGCCGTTGCCATCGGCGTAGAGGCTGGTTACGACGTGTTCTCACAGATTGAGAGACTGCGTGCCGACAACCAGAAACTCTATGTCTTCGGCCGTTACGACTATTATAACTCTTATGTCCGCGACAGTCGTCAGGCGGAGTACCCTTACGAGGCCAAGAACGTCATGAGTTTC
>CALJCU010000012.1 GCA_938023885.1 uncultured Prevotella sp.
CGGATAAGGGTATTCGTCGCGGGTGATCTGCAAGGCCTTGAGGGCGAACGACTTCGGATAAAGGGTCTCGTTGAGGATGGGTTCCCACATCAGTACCGACGGGTGGTTGCGGTCGCGCCGGATCATCTCACGGTTGTTCTGCAGTACACGACTCTCGAAGATGCTGTCTTCCCCGTTCCAATATTGCCAGCCGGGAGTGGCGACGATAACAAAAAGTCCGAGTTCATCGCAGGCATCCATGAAAGCTGGATCCATCGGACAGTGGGCCGTGCGGATGATGTTGAACCCGCAGTCTTTCAGTCGTTTGGCATCGCGCCATTGCTGACTGTTCGGTACGGCATTGCCCACATAGGCGAAGTCCTGATGACGGTTGGCACCGATGAACTGCCGGTAACGACGGCCGTTGAGCCAGAACCCGTCCTTGCCGCGAAACTCACAGTGGCGCAGTCCGATGCGTGTCATGCCGCCGTCGAGTGTCGTGTTGCCGTCTTTGATACGTGTCTCCAGTCGGTAGAGCGACGGATGCTCGGGGCTCCACAGCGAAGGCTTGCTGACGGTGATATTCTGCTGCACGGTCTGCTGGCTCCGGGCTGATAGTGTAGCCTTCGTCCGGAAGGTCTTCACCGTTTCCCCATTCGGGGCGATGAGCGTCTGCTTCACGGTGACGGTCTTGGGACGGGTGAGATCGTTGCGTACCTCCGTATTGACGTAGACGACGGCTTTCTTGCTGTCCACATCCCCGTAATGGACGAAAAGACCGCCACCTGCCGTCCGGTTAGCCTCCATGACATCAGTGATATGAACGGGGTTGCGGGCGATGAGCCACACGTCGCGGTAGATGCCGCCATGGTAGGCGAAGTCGAGGGCAATCTGTCGTTTTCCCGGCGGCACGAGATTGTTGTCTCGGTTGTCGGTCATCACGGCGATGGTGCACGAATCACCTCTCCTCACGTTGTAGGCATCGAGGTTGACGAGGAACGGGAGGTAGCCGCCATAATGCTTGAGGGCGAGGCGTCCGTTGACATAGACATCCTGGTTGCCCATAGCTCCTTCGAAATAAATCGTCAGATGGTTGTCAGGAGCGATGAAGGTCTTACGGTACCAGGCGGGTCCTTGGTAGTTGCGGCCGCCGCTCGCCTCTGCCGGCTCAAGCTTGACGCAGTGGGGGAGGTTGACAGTTGCGGTCTCTTTCTCACGACTGAACTGCCAGCCCGTATTGAAGTTCCACACGCGTCGTCCCTGATCTTTCATCGGGAACAATCCGGCAACCGAACAGTCTTGTGCTGAGGCGTGCAAAGACAATATTAATAATAAAATAGAGATAATGTTTCGCATATTGTTTTATTGTTTTGTTCTGAATGAGCTCACGGGCAATCCATCGTGGAAGAGGTCGCCATTGACCCAGTTGTGAAAGGCGTATCGCACGGCGACGGGATGCTTGACCTCACGACTGTGGACGTAGACGCGGTTGCGGCTGATCCAGGCATCGGCCTGTTTCCAATGGGTATTGTCGTCGCTGATCTCGAAGTTCTGACTCGTCGTGCCGTTGTTGAAATAGACCCATTCCTTGCTGCGGTCGAAGGCCACGACAGCCGTGTCGTTGCGGAAGGTGACATTACTGTATACGGCAAAGTCCGGCAGTCCTTGCTGACTGTAGGTGTGGGCGAGGGCGAGGAGCGCAAGGCGTTCACCGACGATCTGTTTCTTCCTCGGGTGGATGCCATAGCGCAGGCCGGCATCGAGAAGCACGGCCATGCGGGCATTCGGGATACGTTGTTCTGCCAACATCTGCTGTTCGCGGAGGAGAGCAGAGTTGGTGGTGTCACCAATGAGCGAGTAGTCGTAAGGTGCTATCTGTGCATAGTAGAACGGGAAGTCGCCCTCGCCCCACTCGCTGCGCCAGCCTTTAACCATCGTTGTGAGGAGGTCGGCATAATAACTATATCGCGGCACGTTGTCTTCTCCTTGGTACCAGATGGCTCCGCGCATCGTCATGCCGATGAGTGGATGGAGTATGCCGTTGTAGAGAGCGGTGGGGCAACGCTGTTGTAGTTTGTCTACATCAGTCTGACGGATGGTCTGTCTCACTTGTGGGAAGGCCTTGAGCCAGTCGGCAGTCATCCACGCCTCGCAGGCGCTGCCGCCCCAACAGCACACTACGAGTCCTACGGGCACGTGGAGGTTTTGTCGCAGGGCCTGTCCGAAGAAATAAGCCGTGGCACTGAAGTTGCGCAGTGATGCCGAGGACGTCGCTTGCCACTCGCCTGTTACGTCGTCGACGGGTGTGAGGCTGGCGTGCCGCTTGACGGTGAAGAGCCGGAGCTGTGGGTCGTCACAGTGGAGCAATGTCTCGAGCATGCCGTCTACGGGCTGTCCTTTGAACCCTTTCATCGGCATCTCCATGTTACTCTGCCCACTACACAGCCACAGTTCGCCGACGAGGATGTCCTTGATGACAAGCTCGCTGTCGGTGTGGTCAGTAAGTGTTAACCGGTATGGTCCTCCGGCTTCCGGAGTCTTCACAGTCAGTGTCCAGCGTCCTTCTCCATTGGCCTTTACTGTATGCTTCTGACGGTCCCACGACGTCGTGACGGTGACACTATGGTTCGCTGCCGCCATGCCCCAGAGATGACAGTCGGTCTGTTGTTGCAGCACCATGCCGTCGGAGAAGATTCGTGGGAGCGTGACCTTTGCGGTGACTCTATTTCCTATTGTCAATAGGGCGAATAGAATGGGAAGTATGGAAAGTCGTTGTATCATAATCGATGTTTTTATGGTTTTACCGTAGGGGCGGCCCTGTATTTCCCGTTCGTCCAGATCCCCGCATAGGGAGGGGTGCCGCGATCAGCCCCTCGGAGGGCATTATCCCATGTGTTGACAACGGTGACGCGGAACGTGTTCGTACCGTTGCGCAAGGCGCGGGTGATGTCGGCCTCGTAAGGTGCCGTCCATATCGTGCCACAGTCGATCCCATTGACGTTCACTGTCACGACATGGTGACTGTCTCCTATGGGCAGGACGATGCGCCCTTTAGGCTTGTGCAGTGTGAACGTTTTGGTGAAAGTGATATGCCCACTGAAGAACCGCAGACTGTCGTTCGGCTCACGTCTGAAGTCGTAGGGCAGGTCGACGATCTTCTTGATACCGTTCTCCTCAAACCGGACGGTCCAGTCCTTTAAAGGCAACTGGATAGACGTCGTTTCATCTTTATGGCTGTATGGGGGCGCCTGCGGCAGTCGGTGGTCGGAGAGCAGGATGAAGCAGGAGCCATAGGCAACGAGGTCGACTTGCATCTCCGTGCGGCCGTTGTGGTGGCTAACAGCCAACTCCTTGTAGGTACTGTCCACAGGCTGGAAGCAGAGAGCCTTTTTGGATTGTCCGCGAAACGAAGCACTGAACGTCACCTCGGTACTGTCTTGATTGGTAAGAAAATAGATCTCTTTCGGGTCTGTCGCCTGGCGGTCAGGGGATGACGTCAGCGAGCGGTGGGCGAAGCCGATGCCTGTCGGCACGTCAACGTCTTTCCTGATGCCGAGACCGTGGAGGTCGTCTTTCGTATAAGGGCGGTTGATGATGGCGACACCATTGCGCCGACATTCCGCTATCTTTTCTTTCACAGCTTCCGACAGTGTGCCCGTGGGGTCCATCTTTGTCTTTCCGGGGAGCACGAGGGCGCGATAAGCGACACCGCCCGGCATTGTGATAGTGCCATCCTTGATGACGGCTTCGCGGAGCAGTGCATCGGCATTCATGGAGTCGTAGTGATAGCCCTTCAGACAGTTGACCCAGTCTTTCATGTCTAAGATCCCCTTGACATGTCGCACGCCTATAGGGCTCTCCGTCATCGTCACGCCGCCTGCGTCTAATCGTTGCTGTTCCTGCTCGAATCGGTCAGTGCCGAAGAGCCCCGGGAGGATCGTCGTGAGTCGGTCCGGTGTGAGGGCGCGTCGTGGCATCTCTTCTCCCGTGAACACGGCGAGGTCGACGACGGGTGTGCCTTTCTGCAGCCACTGCTGACAACGGCGGATATAATCGACAAACGCCTTACTCTCGTGGAACCAGGTGTTGTCGCGCTGGAAGAACAGTCCGATGCCGTCGAGCGTCATGCCCGGCTTGCGGTCTATCCACGGGTTGTGCGCCATGACATGAAACACGAGGCGGTTCAAGCCTAAGGCATATTCGCGGTCGAGGAGTGGCTTGAGCATTGCCGGCGTCTCGTCCCATGTGCCACGGAGCTCCGTGAATCCTTCCGCCTGGATGATGTTCTTGCCATAGAGATGGGCGCCACTGATGGCGTCGAGCATGTCAGCGGGCTTGTCGTGCGTCGGCGAGCGGAACCAGAACTCGCCCATGGGCCGGTCGCTGAGGCGGTAGTGCTCCATGCCGTCGGCGATGAAGGTCGGAGCGATGCTCTCATGCGTCACCGTCTTGCCCCATTCGTCGGCCCGCTCCTTGACGGTTTGGAAGAATACGTCACGTACAAGGTCGTTGACCGTGAGGCGGATATCCCGCAGTACCTGTTCGCTTCGCTCCGTGCTCTCCACGACGTAACCGGCATAGACGGGCAGATAAGGCAGCAGGTCGTAGCCGCGCCTCTGACGGAAGGCAGTAGCAAAGTCAGTACCCCAGTTCTGTGTGCCACACTCCCAACTGTCGATATGCAGGCCTTTGACGACCTGTGCATGAGGCCGTTGGAGGAACAGCGCGTACCAGTTGTCGAGGAGTTTGAGTGTAGCCCGGCGTGAGAACTTATCGGCTTCTAATCCTTTCCCGCCTCCGCCCGTGGCGTTCTCTTGTCCGGTAGAGGTGTGACCGAAACGGAGGATGCGGACGTTGCCACTGAGACTGCCGTTCGCTGCCACGACACGGCCATCCTGAAGCGTGAGGGTGACGGGAGAGGCGGTGAGGCAGTCACGGTCTTTGATCTCTATGGGCTCTGTGGCGGCTATGCGCCAGGAGGCTCCGCTCTTGCCTTCCCACTGGTCGATACGCGGCTCGTCAGAGACGATGAGCTGTTTGACTTTTAATACCGGGCTCCATTTGGCGGCATCGAGGTCCTCGCTTCCGGGCTCATTGCCTTGCGGCGTCCAGGAGAGACGGAGATAACGTGCCGTCATTGTGAGGAGAGCAAAGGTGAAGGGCGCGCCACTCGACTGCCACCCTTGTCGCGGAGGCGTGAGCTGGTAAGCGCCCGTAATCTGTTTCCCGTCGTCGCCAAGTGCCTCAATCTTCAGTCGTTGCCCTTGAATGTTATTCCCCGAAAGGATGACTTGCAGACTACGGATCGTGTGTTGCGTGTCGAGGTCGACAGTCCATGCCGTGTCGTGCTTGCAACGGATGGGGTGGGCGAGGAGGGACTGTTGCCAAGGTCTTTTCACATTATTATATGCGTAGCAGGCGATGTCTTGATAATAGTCGCGCACGGTCTCGGGCTGCTTCAGCGTCATGCTGATGACATCCTTCGCCGGGACGATGGTATCGGTCCACACCACTTTCTGCATGCTCTCCGCCGGCGTGATGGCGGGACTCCCTGCTAAGGCAAAGCCGTCACTGATATGGATGCCGATGCTGAGGCCGAGCGAGTCGGCAACGCGGAACGTCTCGTCGATACTGTCCCAGAACGCTGGCGTGAACTGGTCGGCAGTGCCATGATACTGTGGTGCGTCTTTGCTGCTGCGGATGGGCATGAGGTAACAGCCGCCGATCCCCGCGTCCTTCATCGCCTGTAGGTCAGCGCGGATACCAGCTTTCGACACAGCTCCGTACATCCAGTACCAGAATGTCAACGGCTTGGTGGTATCAGTAGCTACCGTGACGCCTAAAGCCTTGGCTGTGAGCAATGTAGAAGTACCCAAGACAAGGAGACAGTGCAGGGTGCACCTGACGGAAAAGTGTGACTTATATTTCATTCAAATTTGTTCATTCAAATCTGAGGTTCACATGATAGACTCCGTTGCCCTTGACCCAGTGAGGTTGGGCGGAGGGGCCGTTGAGGTCGGTGGTGTTCACTTTGTTTCTCACGGCAGGGATGACGCTGAGCACGGAGAGTCCCGTCTCGGGCAGGGAGTAGAGCAGATGGTCGCGCCCGTCCATGCCCGCATCGATGGCGACGCGTGCGATGTTCAGTACGGGTTTGGCAACGATGTAGACCGGTCGGAAGGTGTCACCGAAGTTCCAGTAGTCGGCACGTCGCTCCGCCATGTTGACCTGACTGTTGGCACTCTCCTTGCTCACTTCCACATCGAGGTGGTTCTTATGACTGCCGAAGAAGACGCGGTCGCTGACATCGAAAGAGAATGGGTAGAAGGCGCCTTGATGGAGGCCGCTGCCTGCCTTGCGCCCATTGATGGTGACACGGGCATCTGTCATCACCGCTTCGAAGCAGAGTTCGATCTGTCTGCCCTCCCAGACTTTCGGAAGGGTGAAGTCGTAGCGGTAGAAGCCTTTCTCGTCGGCGATGCCCGCAGGCTTGGCGATGCCGTAGAAGCGCATGCCGTACTGGTAGGTGCCGAAGCCCTGTAGCTCCCAACACGAAGGCACGCCGATCGTCGTCCAGTGACCGCTGTTCCGGCCCCCGGTGCAAAAGAACTGCCAGGTCACGGGGTCGTCACAGCCATGTTCGCTGAGATACAGTCGTTGTGTGTCGACAGCGCCTTGTCCCATCATAGGGAGGACGGCAAGTAAGAATATATAGGTCAGAATCTGCTTCATATATAATAATGACGAAGAAGCATCGGTTTTGTCGTCAGAGGAGACGAACTTTGGTTTCTCAGTTGGAAACTGATAGTTTCTCAGTCGGAAATTAACAGTTGGCGTGGTATACACCGTAGGGGCGGCCATAAGGGCCGCCCCTACGGAGAGACCTGCGATACCAGCCTTGTCCTTTGTTATACATCAATGCGTGGTGTAGAATGGTGACAAAACGGAGATGTTGTCGTCATATGTAGAGAAGGGAATATCCCAAAGAATGGAACATATAACGAGAACGTAGTAATGAAACAACTAATCCTCTTGTGTCTGCTCTCCGCAGTAACTTTTGTATCTCCTGCTCAGGTTGTCAAGCCTTGGGCGGGTGGTCGCCTCATGGTCTCTGACAACCACCGTTTCCTACAGACGGCGGATGGCAAGCCGTTCTTCTGGCTCGGCGAGACGGCATGGCTCATGCCCGAGCATCTCGACCGCAGTGAGGTGACGTTCTACCTCACGCGCTGCCGGGAAGCTGGATACAACATGGTGCAGGTCCAGGTGCTCAACGGCATGCCGACCTATAATATCTATGGTCAGATGTCCAACCCCTATGGCTGGGACCTCACGAAGGCCGATCCCGAGGGTGTCTATTCTTATTGGGATCATCTCGACTATATCGTCCATGAGGCAGAGCGGCAAAGTATCTATATCGGACTCGTCCCTATCTGGGGCACGCTGGTCAAGGAGGGTGTCCTCAATGAGCAACAGGCTGTGGCCTATGGCACGTTTCTTGCCAACCGTTACAAGAGCTGTCCGAACATCATCTGGATCATCGGTGGCGATATCCAGGGTGATATCCATCCGGAGGTGTGGAACGCCCTCGCCACGACGATCAAAGGCATCGATAACAACCATCTCATGACCTACCACCCCCGTGGCCGTTACACCTCTGCCCTCTGGTGGAGCAAGGCGCCGTGGATCGACTTCCATACTTTTCAGAGTGGACACCGCCGCTACGGCCAGCGCATGGGTGACAAGACCTATCCTATCCCCGACAGTACGGAGGAGGACAACTGGATGTATGTCAACTCTACCTGGACTTATACGCCTATCAAGCCCGTCCTCGACGACGAGCCCATCTATGAGAATATCCCAAAGGGTCTGCATGACCCCAATGAGCAGCGCTGGCAGGCGTGCGACGTGCGGCGTTATGCCTATTGGAGCGTCTTTGCCGGAAGCTGCGGTCACACCTATGGCAACAACTCCATCATGCAGATGCTCAAGCCCGGTTACGTCACGGGTTATGGCATCAACGGCAAGGAGAAGACGTGGGTTGAGGCGCTTGACGATCCGGGCTTCAACGAGATGAGATATCTGAAGAACCTCATGCTCTCCTTCCCTTATTTTGAGCGCGTGCCCGACCAGAGCATTGTCCTCAACAACGGCAAGCGCTATGACCGCATGGCAGCGACCCGCGGAAAGAGTTACCTCCTCGTGTATAACTATTCGGCAAAACCGATGACCATCGACCTGAGGAAGATCACGGGCAAGCAGAAGAAGCTGTGGTGGATGAATCCGAAGGACGGCAGTCTGCGCTTCCTCGGCCTCTACCCCTCGAAGGTCATGACGATAGCGCCTGACGTCGTACCCAAGGACGGACAGGTGGAAGACCGTGTGCTCATCGCCGTGGATGCGGAGAAAAATTACGTAAGACCATGAACAAATATATTTTTTGTCTCTTATTGCTGCTCGCCTGTGCCTTCGGCTATGCCCAAGACATGCGGAATGAGGCGGACTGGCGGGGTCGGTGGATCGGACTGGAGCGGCCCGTGGCGGGCGACAGCGCCTTTGTGACCCACTCGCGTCTCTCGGCCCGCTATCTACGCAAGGAGTTTAAGGTCAGTAAGCCGGTGCAGAAAGCCGTGGCTTATGTAGCCGGCTTCGGACTCTACGACCTCTATGTCAATGGCAAGCTCGTGGGAGACAAAGATATCATGCGGCCGGTACCGTCAGACCTTCGCAAGACCGTCTATTACAACACTTACGACATCACGTCATTGCTCCCCGACACAGGCCGTTGTGCCGTAGGTATCGTATTGGAAGCCGGGCGTGCCTTCCCCATGCGGCAGGACAAACCATGGAAGACCCCTTTCTTCGGATTCCCGAAGGTGCGAATGAACATCCTCGTGACCTATGCTGACGGAAAGAAAGAACGGTGGACGACAGACGAGTACTGGAAGATGATGACGGACGGACCCGTGCGTGCGGCCAACGAGTACGACGGCGAGGACGTCGATGCCCGTAAGGATCTCGGTGCCTGGACACTGCCCGGCTATGATGACCGACTCTGGCAACAAGCGGAGCGGTCAGCGGTACCCGAGGGTGTCGTACGCTCCCAGCCCACGCCGAACATGGTCTTAGAGCGCTATGGCAATCCCGTGAAACTCTGGAAGAAAGGCAACCGCACGATCCTCGACTTCGGACAGAACATGGCGGGTGCTGTCGGCGTAAAGATACATGGTGCTGCAGGCAACGTCATCACCGTCCGTTATGCCGAGTGTCTCGACAGTACGGGCAACCTCTATACGGCGAACCTCCGTACGGCACGCAGCACCGACCGGTATATCTGCAACGGACGAGAGAACGGACGGGAGTTCCTGCCCCGTTTCGTCTATCATGGTTTCCGTTACGTGGAGGTAACAGGCCTTCCGAATGCTTCGAAGGCTGACTTCACAGCCTATACTATCGGCGACCCGATGGAGACCATTGGTCATATCGAGACTTCCGATACAACCCTCAACCGCGTGTTGAAGAATGCGTGGTGGGGCATCAAGAGCAACTATAAAGGCATGCCCGTTGACTGTCCACAGCGCGATGAGCGACAGCCGTGGCTCGGCGACCGTACGGCAGGCTGCCTCGGTGAGAGTTTCTTTTTCGATAACCACAGTCTCTATGCCAAGTGGATGCAGGATATCGCTGAGGGCCAACGCTCCGACGGTGCTATCAGCGATGTCACCCCGACATTCTGGAACTATTTCTCCGACAACAACGTGACGTGGCCTGCCGCTTTTCCGATGGGTTGCGACATGCTCCTCCGTCAATTCGGCGACAGTGTCCCTGTCCGCCAGCATTATCCGGCGATCAAAAAGTTTATGCTCCATATCTTTAGCAGGTTTCTGAAGGATGGTATCGTCAACAGTGACCGTTATGGTGACTGGTGCGTACCTCCCGAGAAGCTCTCTATAATCCGTTCACAAGACTCGACGCGCCTCACTGACGGTCCGCTCATCTCTACGGCTTACAGCATCGGCATCTGCCGGATGCTCAGTGAGATGACGAAGATCAGTGGCAACGAGACCGACCGTCCGATGTGGGAGAACTATGTCCAAGAGCTGACCGCTGCGTTCAACCGCCGGTTCCTCGTCTGCAAGTCCGGCACCTCCCTGCGTCCGGGTCATCCTCTCTATCCTGACAGTGTGTTCTATGGCAACAACACAGCCACGGCGAACATCCTCGCACTGCATTTCCAAATCGTTCCCGACAGTCTGCGTCAGGAGGTTGTCAAAAACCTCATCACGAATATCCTTATTAAAGGGAAAGGACATATCACGACGGGCGTCATCGGTACGAGCTGGCTCCTGCGCACGTTCTCCGAGAACGGCTACGCCTCCCTTGCCTGGCTCCTCGCCACACAGAAGACTTATCCGTCGTGGGGGTACATGGCGGAGCAGGGAGCAACGACGATCTGGGAACTGTGGAACGGTGACAAGGCCAATCCGAAGATGAACTCCGGCAACCACGTCATGCTCTTGGGTGACCTCGTCTCCTGGTGCTTCCGGTATCTTGCCGGCATCCGGCAGCCCGAGGACGGTGTGGCTTACCGCCATCTCCTCTTGAAGCCCGCCTTTGATATCCCCGACTGCTTCTATATCAATGCATCCTACAAGACGTCGCAGGGCCTCGTCGTCAGCAACTGGAAGAAAAGCTTGGAGAAACTCCATTGGGAGGTCACCGTGCCTGCAAACACGACAGCGACCTTGTTCTTCCCCGACAGTACCCGGAAAGAAGTCGGGCCGGGCTCTTACCGTTTCGACTGTGCCATCCCGCACCGTGACCGTGCCATCGTCGAGGACCAGTTCCTTTACGACTTTGCCCCGTTCCCTTCCGCCCATGCCTCGACGATCACCCAGACGAAAGACGGGGATCTCGTCGCCGCTTATTTCGGAGGTACCTGGGAGCGTAATCCCGACGTGTGTATCTGGACCTCCCGTCGCAAGAAAGGCTCCCGCGAATGGGAGAAGCCGGTGATGGCGGCTGATGGCGTCTTCGGGAAAGGTAAGACGGGTTACCGTGAGGCTTGCTGGAATCCTGTGCTCTATACCATGCCCGACGGTGAGCTCTGGCTGTTCTTCAAGATCGGCAAGAGTGTCGACGCATGGA
>CALJCU010000013.1 GCA_938023885.1 uncultured Prevotella sp.
CTTAGAAGAACCATCGGCACGAAGGGTGAAGGTAGCCAGATACTTATCGGCCATCGTGTAGTTGACACGTGTGAAGAAAGACAACAGGTTGTCGTCAGCGGCAATTGTCGTCAGATAAGGCAGTGCCGTACCGGCGGAAGTATTGCTCTTGATCTCCCCGAAGTTCATGGAAGACGGGAAAGCAACGACGGTATTCTCGTGGCTTTTCTCCTTCGTGCTGCTCCATTCGTGCCCTAAGAGGACATTGATATGATCACGACCGTGGAAGAGCTTATTGTTGTCGTATGTGAACGTGTTGGCATTGCGCCAGTTCTGATACTCAGTATGGTTATAGTCGAGCTGGGGCTGGCCATTGTAGCCATATTTAGAGTTCTGGGTAGCATCGGAGAGCCAGATAGTGTTATCGTCCTCATAGCGCCAACCGTAGCCGAACTCGGAACGGAAAGTGACATGCTTCCACGGTCTCCAGTTCACTCCCGCATTATAATCCTGACGGAAACGCTTCTGATTACGGTCTGTGGCATTCATACGGACGAAGGGATCTTTCAGTGTGGAGGAGTTGTTCTCCTCATCATCATCTCCATTAGCCAATGGGGAGACAGGGCGGAAGCGGATGGTGTTGGCAACGATTGAGTTGGCGGCATTGCTCTGATTGCTCTCCGCACCACCACTAAGACCATCAATCTTCGTATAGGCCAGACGGGCATTGAAATCAAGACTCAACCATTTGTTGAGTTTAGCATTCAACTTCGTTCCGATATTATCTTTCTTGTATCCGGAATCGAGCATGATGCTCTTCTCGTCGTTGTGAGCGTAACTGATATTGTATCTGATGTCCTTTGAGCCACCACTGATATTGGTATTATACTGCTGCTGGAAACCGGTACGTCCGAAGAGCTCATCCTGCCAGTCGTTGCCTTCGACACTCTTCCAGATATCCATATCCTTATAATCACCATAATCGGTAGAACCGAGCTCCTGCTGATAGGCGACATAATTATAAGGATCCATGACCTCGATTTCCTTCGTGAGCTTCTTCCAAGCCAGAGAAGCATTGAAGTTAACCTGCGTCTTACCTTCCTTACCGCTCTTCGTGGTGATGATGATGACACCATTGGCACCACGGGCACCATAGATAGCTGTGGAGGAGGCATCCTTCAGGACATCGATGGTCTCAATCTCAGAAGGAGCAATATCGCTGATGGTACTCACAGGAAAACCGTCAACGATATACAGTGGTGAGTTGTCCTGTGACAGCGAGCCTCCACCACGGACACGGATCTTCACATCGGCATCTGGCGAACCTTCCGTCGTGGTGATGTTCACACCGGCGAGCTTGCCTTCCATAGCCTCACCGACATTGGAAACAGGGATGTCAGCAAGTTTTTTTGAATCGATGGAGGCTACAGAACCCGTAAGGTCCTTCTTACGGACAGTACCATAACCGATGACGACGACATCATTAAGGTTATTGGCATCATCCTCCATCTTGATAGTGACCTGTGTCTTGTCACCTACCTTGATGGTCTTCGGCTTCATACCGACATATGTGACTTTAATGGCCTTCTTTGAGCCTTTTAGGTTAAGCGCAAAGTTACCGTCAATATCTGTCACTGTACCATTACCGGATATCCCGTCTTCCATGATGGTGGCACCGATAATCGGCTCACCGGAAGTATCCGTGACATTACCCTTGACGACCTGCGCAGAGAGAGAGGTGACGCTAAGCATCATCCCGCCTATGAGCGCTATTCGCATCTTCTTCGAATAATCTGACATATATTTCACTTTTTAGATTTAAATATTCTGGTATGCAAAGGTAAGAGTTATTGTAGGATGAAAGGTAGAAGATTGTACACAAAAAGGAAAAAAGCATTCAAAAAGCTTTCTCCCCTTATTGTTTAACACTTTACTTGGATATTGCTCCACATTCATCGTTTATGGTCGCATCGTAGCGGGACAGCCACTGAGGTCCTTTGGTTATTGTGATTTTACTGCCATTGATGAACTTCAGATTGTCCACGAACTGAACGCTGATACCCTTCTCCGCCGTGATCTGAACGTTGTCGAGGGTAATATTTTTGATGTGGCTCTCCGGACGTCCATAGAGGAAGATGGCATTACCGCTACAGACATCGGTTATCTTGATATTCTTCAACAGAATGCCATTATAAGTTGGCGTTGTGCTGTCAAGCGGGCGGGCGTCTGCTTTGTCCTGCTCGGGAGTAGTGTATTTTTTGTCGTAGTAGCAATCCATGGAGAACGGATTCTTTACGTTTGTCATGGTGATATTGGAGAATGTGAAGTCTTCCTCCCCTCCGCCACGAAGTGAGCCGTCTGAGTTGATGCCGGTTTTCAAGCGTACGCCCGCAGCAGTGCCATTCATCGTGATGTTGTCAAAGATGATATGTTTGACGTTCTGTGTGTAGCTGCCTACCGACATTCCATGGCCTGTACCGAACTTGCAGTTCCAGATGTGAACATATTGTCCATCTCTGTCGATGACTACATTATCGTCACCGTTACTGATATCACAGTTGTAGATATTCACGCGTTGTGTCCACACGGGTATTCCATCGGTGTTGTGAGACGGGTTCATTCCCTCGGGGTTGCTCACGCTGTATTTCAGTTCTGATGCAGGCTCTCGTATGATGACATCGTGAACCGTGCAGTCGGAACCTTTGCCGCTGGATCCACAGACAATGTTTGTTCCTGGAGCATTCTGTACAGTCAGATTACGGACGAGGAATCGGCTGCCACTCCCAAACCTTACGATGGATCCACGCTTCATGTTGTTGAACACTTTCTCGTAGTCATCGCCTTTATCACGCAGCGCCCACCAGTCGGCACCCTGACCATCAATAATACTTGAGGCTGTTTCCTCACCCTCGATGATGATGTCAGAGGTCTTGCTGTCCTTCAGATTGAGGAAGTTGTCGAGCCTTCCTTTCTTTGTCGTATACTGCATATAATCTTCCGTCTTAGGGTATCTGCCGAGTGGGAGCATCTTCAGTACAGCACCCTTGGTAAGATGCAGAACAGTCCTGCCTTTGATTGTGACAGGTCCACAGAGCCAGACACCCTTAGGGATGATGACCATTCCTCCGGCATCAGGTACAGCGTCAAGCGCTTTCTGAATAGCTGCTGTATTATCTTCTGAGGATGTGGATGCGCCATAGTCAGAGATATCCGCTGTATTGGCTTTCGTGATCATTGGAATCTCCGGAAGCGAAACATTGGTCCAGCCGTTTGGTGTATTCTGAGCTTTTTGTTCCGCTGTCACTTCGCTGTCGGCAAAAGCTAAGCTGGAATACGTAAGACCCGTTGCCAATAATGCAGAAAAAAGAGTGAATCTATTCATTGTTGTTTATTTCTTATTAATAGCATTAATGCTTTTGCATTTCTTGCCAATTGAGCATCTTGTTTTAAAACTCTGAGATTCCATCTCGTATTGTTTTGTCAGACTCTGTGGGTCCCAGTCGGTAAACATTCTCTCATAATTGAATGCTTCAGCCATGGCTGCTGAGAGCACTGTCTCATGAGTGCCGTCGTATGAGTGAATGATGTTTGAAGAAGGTGTGATGTCTCTACCCTCCTCATCCATAGTTGCATATTCGCCGATGAGCTTGGGGTCAGTATTGTTCATTCCTTTCTCTATCCACCTGCTATTGGACAGGGTCTTGGCCGCGTTATCATCCATTGTGGTGTTGAGCCACACACAGACAGGTTTGTTTCTCCACATGCGGCCATAGACCCATGAGCCTTTACCCTGTGCAAGGTCAACGATGCGGCAATGATAAAAGACATAGCCAAAAGATGTCGTGGATGATGGCGCTGTGATGATGCGTCCTCCGTGGTTTGTCGTCAACTCACTGGGTTCCAAGGAAATAGTAGTGTTACAGAACCTTACATCTCCTCCACCACATATAAAATCTGTCTTTCCATGAATGTCGCAGCCTTCAAAATAGCTCTGCATAGAGTTGTTCTCGCTGAAATAAGTATCTTGGTAGGAAAGCATTCTCACATTCTTATAGATCGTGCGAGTGCCACAGTCATGCATAACGGCTGCACGGCCTCCGTGTCGATAATGATCAAGCGCATTCTTTATCGTGAGGTCCTGGAAATAGATATTCCTATGGGTGTTGTAAATGAAATCGGCGGTTCCTAATCCTTCTTTATAGTCTTCCGGACGTGTCACAAGGATGGTGGAGTCCATGCTCTGTCCGATAATTGATACGTCATCACAAGGCAGACTCAACTCTGTGCGATTGCCGAAATCATACGTGCCATTTGGCAGATAAACTTGATACCTCCCGGCTTTTCTTTTCCTTGCTTCTGTCGCGATGGCCTTGAAGATGTCAAGCACACTTTCCGCATTCCCTGCCCTCGCAATATAATAGTCCCTTTGCCTGATGAATCCAGTTTTGTTCTGAGCCTTGGATTTATACAAAGGATAAAGATCCATATTCGCTCTGACAAGCGTAGAGGGTGAGACTCTCCCGATGCCACTAATATTCATACACCAGCCTTTGAACATCATGCCCTGAGGCACAGTCACTTGATCGCAATTCAGCAATGTACCTAATGTGTGGCCAAGTTTTATCCTTTGAATGCTAATCTTGTTTCCGTCAAGATTGTGGTAAACGACTTCCGCACTGTCGCGTAGACCCTCCGAAGGAGAGGTCTCTCCGTAAAGATCCAATTGATGAAGGCAAGCATGACGACTTGAGGCATTCGTGAAACGGAGTCGGCAGTTCTTTCGATTGACATTCACATTGACAACTTCTACTTTCTTTTCCGAAGGTAAGGAATAGATGCCGAGTGTTATCCAGTCAGTATCTCCATCACCCTTAGCTTCGAGTTTGAATCCCCCGCCCGACTGTCGAAAGCCAATCCTTGTGAGATTCTTCAGTGGGGATAGAAGAATATAGGCATCCGGAGCGGCTACAGTCTTCATGTATCCATGTCTGTCGTTTAAGGATATGTTACCAGCAACTATCTGAGTATCTAGGACTTTTATGGTTAGTTCCTCTTGTGTATAAAGTGTCGTCTTTCTTATGTTGATAGGACAGTTGTTGTTGGCACTGAGGTTGGGAAAAGCAGAGAATGTAGTTGTGAAAAGCAGCCTTTCATCTCGCCTGGAGGATACAGACTGGCAAAAGGCAGTAACCGATGTTGCTGCTATAAGCAATGCTGATATGAAATGTACCTTCCCCATATTGTTTTTCTATTCCTTATTTTTGTAATACAATGATCTAACTATTAAAAACTTAATCAACAAAGCGTTTAGCCCTGTGATTGACAGGGGTTTAGATGCTCTTTGTATGGCCTGTCTACCGGACAATTGATTTCTCCATTTCAAGACTGGCCCAGATGAACGGACCGATACCTTTAGCATCGTTGTCACGGATGGGTTCACTCATATAATAAGCGAAACTCCCGTCACGTTTGTAATTGGGCTTCTTCACATTCGGACCGGGGCCAGGCCCCAGACCGCTCACCGCGCAACAATGTGTCAATGAAATGGTCTTGTCTGCATTGACACGAACGAAATTGTTAAGGATTCCCGTTTAAGCCCTCTGTCCGGCTTCCTTGAAGTTGGTGCCTTTTCCGTTCACTGACTGTCTCTCAGGCAGATAACCTTTCCGTACACCTTTAAGCAGTACATAAGCGAACATGCTGGAGGCCGTGGATTCCAAGTAGTTAGACGAATCCTCAACATCCAACACATCATACCATACACCACTATTTTTATCCTGATATTTCACGACCGCAGCCATGGCTTTCTGAAGAAGTTGCTGAATCTCGGCACGTCGAGCATAATTCTCGGGAAGGATATCGAGTATCTCGGTCATCGCCATGACATACCAACCTAAGGCACGGGCCCAGGTATGTTGACTCTGCCCTGTCGTCTTATCAGCCCAAAACTGAGAATGCGACTCATCCCAGGCATGCTTCCACAGGCCTGTCTGAGCATCGTAAGTGCGCTTGTCAGTTGTAATAATCTGATTGACAGCATCGTCATATACCTTCTCAGCTTTCTCCGGCTTCAGATACCGTGCAGCGTATTGACAATAAAACGGTAGCCCCATGAAAATTCCATCGAGCCAAACCTGGTTTGCATAGATAGCCTTGTGCCAGAACACACCATCCTTTGTTCGAGGCTGATGCTGGAGCTGCTTGAAGAAAGTTTTCAGCGCTTCCTCGTTCCCCCTGCGGGGTGCTGTCTGCTGCATACGACAGATGAACTTTGCAGTACGGATATTGTCAAGGTTGAAGTCATTGTAATTGTAGCCTGTCACTTCGCCTTTGCCGGATATCATCTTCTCTGGATAGCTCTCTACATATTTTAAAATGCTGTCGTTATGATAGCTCAGATAGGTATCTAGCATACTTTCGAGCTCAATACCCATGACATAACTCCATTTAGGCTTTTTGGAGAAGTCGAGGAGCCACGAATCAGGGGTGCGCTTTATCTCTGACCACGTCATCCACTGGCTCAGATTCTTGAAAGGCTTATTGACATCGTTGAGAACAAGTGAACCATTGATAAACAGATTGTTGAAGTGAATGTCGTGCGTCTTCCCTGTTATTTTCACAGGATCTTTCTTCACACCATTCCAACAGCAGTTGTTCACACGGATATTGTAGATGTTATCAGCATCGTTCAGTCCAATGACGAGCACGCCATATTCACTTTTCTTACACGTCACATTTTCCATCGTCACATCACGCACGATGGGCTGATAGCCGCGATAACAGTCTTCGTTCGACTCATAGTCGAGGTTGATTTTCAGCACGGCCTCCCCGCACTGTCCCACGCGGATGTTGCGTACATTGATGTTCTCAATGACTCCGCCGCGGCAGTTGTTGGTCTTGATTCGCAATACACGGTCGAGATTAGGAGAGTCCATGTCACAGTCTTCTGCATAGACATTACGGCAACCGCCGGATATCTCAGAGCCTATGACCACGCCTCCATGACCATCTTCCATCGTGCAGTGGCGGACAATGATGTTCTCAGAAGGCTGGTTCCACAGTCGGCCGTCGTTGTTACGGCCGCTCTTGATAGCGATACAGTCGTCACCGGTATGAAACATACAGTTCTTGATAATGACATCAGAGCATGCCTCAGGATCACATCCGTCACCGTTCGGTCCGTTGTTCCATACTCTCACGCCATCCACAGTGATGCTTTTCGAGCGCAGTGGATGGATAACCCAGAAAGGAGAGTTTATGAGTCGAACGTCTTTCACAAGCACGCGCTCACACTCTACGAAGTTGACGAGCTGTGGACGGAGACCTGAGCCCATCCCGAACTTCCGCAGATCCTCCGGCACCCCGTCTTCTGTATATTTCTGTAGTTTGGCTCTGGATCCTAACCTTTGGGCCTCTTTCGTTACGCCTTCCTGATAGCCAAAGTGTGGGGTACCGTTCCATTTCCACCATGTCTCGTTACTTCCATTGCCATCGACTGTGCCACTGCCGCTCACTGCCACATCTGTAGCACGATAAGCATAGATGCACGGGCTGTAATTCCAGCAGCCCATGCCTTCCCACGAGGTCTTGACGAGCGGATAGAGTTTCGGTTCGAATGCGAACTTCAGAATAGCCCCTTCACTGATGACGAGGTTGACGTGGCTCAGCAGACGTATAGCCCCCGTGTTCCAAGTACCTTTAGGCACGATGACCTCACCTCCACCTTTCTTTGATGTCATGATGATGGCACGGTTGATAGCCATTTGGTTCTCTTTGGCTGTCGCAGATGTCCTGGCACCGAAGGAAGTGATGACAAACTGTCGTGCTTTTATCTTCGGCAGTTGGATACGTTGTTCAATCAGTCTTACCTCGTTCGTGTCCCATGCGGCTGAGGCATGGAGCGAGAATAAGACCATCAGAACAAGGCCGATGCTTTTTAACATATGCATAATAATATCAGTGTCTTATTATTTATCTTGCTGGTTTTGTCGCAAAGTTACTGATATATGTAAATATTATGTGTTATTGTTTTTCCGAATATGTAGAATATCATCCATTTGAACGATATTGCCCCCGTTTTCGGATAATTATCGCCCCCAAAGAGACACATGCCTTAAACGTTTTTCAATTTAATTGA
>CALJCU010000014.1 GCA_938023885.1 uncultured Prevotella sp.
GAGAATGGAGACACGCTGAAGGGTAACGGGACAACCCAAGGCTGGGCTGGTAACCGCCTCCGTCCGGATATGGTACGCAAGTTCTTCCCCAATGACGATGCTCCTAAGCTGGCTACCGTCAAGGAGATGTATACCGCTGCCGATGATGACCGTGCACTGATGTGCAATATCGCAAAAAATGGTGCGGAACGCAGTTTGGAGAACACCAACTTAGGTACATTCACGGATGGATATGCTGCCTGTAAGTACAACAACTACTACACAGATGGCCGTGCCGGTAAGAATACTACTTTCCCTGATGCTGATTACTTCCTGTTCCGCATAGCTGAGGCCTATCTGAACTATGCCGAGGCGACAGCCCGTGCCAATGGCGGTTCTCCTACAGTGGAAGGCATCAAATACATCAATGAGCTTCGTGCACGCGCTCATGCCGCTCAGAAGACAAGCTTCACGCTGTCTGACATCTGCGACGAGTGGGCCCGCGAGTTCTACTTCGAGTGTTATCGCCGTACGACGCTGATCCGTTTCGATCGCTTCGCAGGTAACGTCAACTACAACTGGTCATGGAAAGGCGGTACCATCAAGGGGACCAATATCGACAAGCATCTGAACTTGTTCGCTATTCCTGACGATGATATGAATGCCAACAAGAACCTCAAGCAGAACGCTGATTATTAATGTATCGCAAAGGGAGGAGGCGGCTGTCTCCTCCCTGGAACCAAACTAAACAACAACAATGAAAATGAAAAAGTTTCATATACTTGCCGGCATGATGGCAGGCTTGGCTCTGTTGGCCAGTTGTGATAAGGATATGGATCACAATCCGACAATCCAGTCGCCTACCACCTTCGTACTGAATACACCGGCAACAACAAACAGTACTATTGATCTGTCTAACTCGTCGAAGGTGAGTCTCACTTGCAGCCAGCCCGACTATGGATTCCCCGCCAGCACAGTTTATTCAGTGGAAGTGGCTACGAAGGCAGACATGAGTAACGCGAAGAAGATTGACGAGACGTTCAACTCTTCAACCTTGAATGTTGATGCCAGTCTGCTGGCAAAGACTCTGACGAGCATGGAGTGCGATGAAGGTAAGACGGGAGCCGACTTCCCGATGACCATCCCCGTTTATTTCCGCGCAACGGCTGCCGTGGTCTCTGCTGCTACAGGTGATACCATTCCCAATACGAAGATCGTCTCCAACACCGTGACCCTGGATAAGGTCTATCTGAATTATTCTCTGCCTGTAGCAGCCTGTCCTTCTTCTCTGTACCTGATCGGTAACTTCTGTGGATGGAATTGGCCGAAGAGCGTGCCGATGACAGAGGTCTATGGCTCCCGTGATGCCGGCAACTCGACAGCTGCTTTCTGGCATATGGTCTACATCGACGCATCGGGTGTTAAGTTCAACACCGCTCAGGCTTGGGACGGCAAAGAGGTCGGTTTCAGCAAGATCACGGTTGATCCTGCCAGTGACAACGCTTCTTCTATCCAGGCTTCCAGCGATGGCAATATTGCCACGGGCACACCGGGTTGGTATCTGATGATTGTAACTGCCAAGGTCAAGGGCCAAGACGTCGACTACACGGTGACCTTCAATAAGCCTAATGTGTACCTCATCGGTGCTTCTGTCGGAGGCTCTTGGGATGAGCTGCAAGAGGCCGGTCTCTTCACGGTTCCTTCAAAAGCTGACGGCGAGTTCGTATCGCCTGCACTGCCTTCGCTGGCTGGCGATGGCTCTTCTAATCTCCGTATGTATGTGAAGGTTCCCGGTTACGACTGGTGGAAGTCAGAGTTTATCGTTGGTATTGACGGTAAGAACATCACTTATCGTGGTACAGGCGGCGACCAGAAACGTGTCGGTGCTGATGCCGGTTCAAAGGTTTATCTGAACTTCTCAAGTGACACGGGTTCCATCAAATAATCATCGGTAATCCTAATAAGAATCCATAATATCCCGGTATCCGTAGGCATTATCTTCGGGTATCGGGACTTGTAGTTTAATCCTCCGGAGGATGTAACCAAGATCCAGGCTACACGGCTCTCTGCAAACATATCAATCCCGTTGTCTATCAGGCCGGCCGCTTTTAATAATTCTGCATGTTTCCTTGCCGCATTCCCAAACTCTGCTTATTTTTGCAAAATGGAAACTAATGGCGTATGACAACTGAGAAAGAATTACGGTAGGGGTTATATTCCTGCCGCGAAACTTAAAATAAGCTTAATCGCGTGCAGTTTTTCTGAATTGTTGTCAAAGGTTATTAAATTATTTCTTATCTTTGCCATTAGAATGAAAACAAAATAAAACCTTTGCATATGAGATTGTGGACCTATTTCTCTTTACTCTTTGTGGCATTGTCTTTCGCCGCCTGTCAGAAAGTTGATGTGGGGAATGAAACCGAGGTGCCCGACGGTACGAACCTCGTGACGTTTAAGGTCAGGCAGTTCGAACAGAAGAACTTTGATAAGGCAAAGTCAAGGGCAACGGAGATTTCTCGTTTATGCAAACACATTGAACTTATTGTGTATAAAGATGGTGCGAGGGTCAATAAGATATCGCAAGGCTCAGATGATAAGGATTATGGCACCCTCTCCGTTGCACTCGCTCCGGGTACTTACCGTGCCGTCATCCTTGCCCATAACCAGGAGAAGAGCCCTACGACGACAGATGCAGAGAAGATCTCTTTTGGCAGCGACATATCCGATACGTTCCTTTGGAGTGACCAGATAACGGTAAGTGCAGACAAAGGCCTGGATGTCGATGTCAGTATGCACCGTGTTGTCGCCATGGTGCGTATAGCTACGACCGATGTCATCCCGCAGAATGTCGCTTCGATGACGTTCTATTACACCGGTGGCAGTTCCACGCTCGATGCGCTGACCGGTGAGGGCTGTGTCAAGTCGCGTCAGACAGTGAAACGAACCGTCACCGAAGCGATGAGAGGCAAGACGGGGACCTTTGAGATATACACTTTCCCGAGGAGCGACAGTGAGTCGTTACACCTTGAGGTGACAGCCTTGGATGCCAACGGTAACACGGTCTGTTCGCATACCTTTGGAGAGGTGCCGGTGACGTGCAATAAGATATCCGAATATGACGGAGCGTTGTTTACTAATGGCATGAGCGGAGGCGATGTACTGTCTAAGTTTCACCTCTCGACCGATGATGAGTGGACAATGGTCAAGGAGACGTTTTAGAGAGAATGTGCAAACGTTTGCATGATTTATATCAATATTTCTATGCTTTTTCTTTTTTGTTGCTCAAGAAAAGGCCTAAATTTGCAGTGCGACAATCATAATAAAGGGAACACCTGAAAGCTGCGATAATTTGGCATTTTCTATATGGCACATACGACATTGACAATGAGGGATATAGCTGCTGCTCTGAATGTCTCAGTGGCGACGGTTTCACGGGCGTTGAAAGACAGTCCGCGTATCAGTGAGGAGCAACGTGAGAAGATTAAGGCTTATGCCAAGGAGCATAACTATTATCCGAATATGATGGCGGAGGGCTTGCGTAATAATATCATGCGGCCTTCTAGGGTCATTGGCGTCATTGTCCCCCAGTTTGAGCACTTCTATTTTTCATCCATCCTGAGTGGCATCAATCAGGAGGCTATGTCGCATGGCTATACGATGATGGTCAGTGAGAGCCTTGATGAATATGAGCGCGAGGCACTGATTTGCACACGTTACATGGAGAGCCGTGTTTGTGGTATCATCGTGTCAGAAGCTAAGAATACCATCCGTTATGAACACTTCCAGGAGATTCTTGACAACCACATGCCGCTGGTTTTCTACGACCGTATCTGTACAGGCATCAACTGCGACCGTGTGGTGGTGGACGACTATCAGGGCGCGTTCAATGCCGTGAACTACATGATAGAACGGGGATGCCAGCGCATCGCCTACTATGGTTCTCCCATGACGATGGAGATCAGCAAGAACCGCTATAACGGCTATCGTGATGCTCTGTTGCACAACGGGTTGAGGCCCGAGGAGAGATTTTCCCGTATCTGCGACAACCGATCGGATGCAGAAGCTATCACGCCCGACATTCTTTCCCAGGACGATATTCCCGATGGCTTCTTTGCCGTCAACGACGACACGGCTATCGGCATCCTCTATACCGCCAAGCGTATGGGTTTTGTCGTTCCGCAGGACATCAGTATCTGTGGTTTCACGAATGGTCAGCGTGCTGTGGCCAGTGACCCGATGCTCACGACTGTCGAGCAGCGGGGCGTGCGAGTAGGGGAGGAGGCCGCCAACATCCTCATCAGTAAGGTGGAGGGGGAGTTGCCGATGGGGAAGATAGAGAAACGCATTGTCAGGACACGACTCATCATAAGAGGGACGACAAAGTGAAGGTGTTAAGTGATGGGCGTTGGGTGTTAGATGTCAACGGTTTACACGGTGCCTGCTGCCGTGGCCGGTCTTGTACCGGTTACCCACCGCAGAGCAATACCATAGAGTGTGAGTAGTAAATAAAATAAATAAGCAATGAATAATCAATTGAAAGAGAAGCCGGACATGTCGTTCTGGGGCCTGTGGAACCTCAGTTTCGGCTTCTTCGGCGTGCAGATAGCCTATGCGCTGCAGAGCGCCAATATCTCACGTATCTTTGCTACGTTGGGTGCCGATCCGCACTCACTGAGTTATTTCTGGATCCTTCCGCCGTTGATGGGTATCCTTGTACAGCCTATCGTGGGCAGTTGCTCGGATAAGACCTGGTGCCGCTTCGGCCGCCGTATCCCTTACCTCTTCATCGGTGCCGCCATTGCCGTGCTCGTGATGTGTCTGTTGCCTAACTCCGGATCTTTCGGTATGACGGTGAGCACAGCCATGGTCTTCGGACTTGTCTCGCTGATGTTTCTCGACACAAGTATCAATATGGCTATGCAGCCGTTTAAGATGCTTGTGGGTGACATGGTCAATGAGAAACAGAAAGGACTTGCCTATTCCATCCAGAGTTTCCTCTGCAATGCCGGATCGCTGGTGGGTTACGTCTTCCCGTTTGTCTTTGCGGCCCTTGGCATTGCCAATACGGCGGCCAAGGGAACCATCCCCGATTCCGTCATCTATAGTTTCTATGTCGGTGCCGCCATCCTTATCCTCTGTGTTATCTATACCGTATGGAAAGTGAGGGAGTGGCCACCGAAGGAGTATGAGGAATACAATGGTTCGAAGAAAGAAGTGGCAGAGAAGGAAGAGGGCTCCGGCAACTGGTTCGTCCTGCTGAAGAATGCTCCCGCGACATTTTGGAAAGTCGGATTGGTACAGTTCTTCTGCTGGTTCGCCTTTATGTATATGTGGACTTATACGGCCGGTACTGTGGCAGCCAACTGCTGGGGGGTGGATATGCTCAGTCCTGATGCTACACAGACAGCCGGTTATCAGGAAGCCGGCAACTGGGTAGGCATTCTTTTTGCCGTGCAGGCTATCGGTTCTGTCATCTGGGCACCTGTCCTGCCGAAGTTCAAGAACCGCAAGGTGGCCTATGCTGCCAGTCTGATCCTCGGTGGTATCGGCTTCGCAGCCTGTGCGTTCATCCACGACCAGTATCTGCTGTTCATCCCGTTCCTGCTCATCGGTTGTGCCTGGGCTGCCATGCTCGCCATGCCGTTCACTTTTGTCACCAACGCCTTGCAGGGTTATGGCCACATGGGTGCTTACCTGGGCCTCTTCAACGGAACCATCTGTATCCCGCAGATTGTGGCGGCGGCCATCGGTGGTGTGCTTCTGGCTCTCGTTGGATCCGTTCAGAGCAACATGATGATTATTGCCGGCGTGAGCCTTGTGCTGGGTGCCCTCGCTGTGAATGCCATCAAGGAGAAATAGCGGTTGTGGGGTATTGGGTGCCGGATGATAATGGCGTGCGTGTTTACAGGAACGTGAGGCGGAAGGTCGTTAGGCCGTCGTCAGAGATGTCTATCTCCACGTTGTCGAGAATCATCCGCACCGTGGCGAGGATATTGCGGTTGTCGTCTACGACGAGTATGGTTCCGTGTTTCATGCTGATACTTGTTTCTACTGCAAAGATAGTGCTTTTTCTTCACATTGGTTCCGGCCATCCCCCCGTTTTTATAGTCTTTGCCGATATCTTTTTCACATAGAATTAGTACACTTTGTAGTGTTAAAGGAGTACACATGAAGTATACATCGCAGAATAAGAACAGGC
>CALJCU010000015.1 GCA_938023885.1 uncultured Prevotella sp.
CTCGTTGATGAGCTGATCGGTTTTTGTTTCGCGGAACGTTGCTTCCGAAACAGGGCATTCAAGTGCGAATGTCCGGAAAAGTTCTAATTTGAAACCTTCGAAATCACCACTGTCTGCTGCCTGTTCGACGAGTGCTGTGGTTGTGTCGTAGAGCGTGTTAATCACGTCGAGGCCGATACGCTCACCCATCAGGGCATGACGCCGGCGAGTGTAAATCACGCTTCGTTGCGAATTCATCACATCGTCGTATTCGAGCAGACGCTTACGGATACCGAAGTTGTTCTCCTCTACCTTCTTCTGGGCGCGCTCGATGCTTTTGGAGATCATCGGGCTCTCGATGCGCTCGCCGTCCTCGAATCCGAGGCGGTCCATGATATGTGCGATACGCTCGGAACCGAACTTACGCATGAGCTCATCTTCCAGTGAGACATAGAATACGGATGACCCCGGGTCACCCTGACGTCCTGCACGGCCACGGAGCTGACGGTCCACACGACGGCTCTCGTGACGGGTGGTGCCGATGATGGCAAGACCACCGGCAGCCTTCACTTCCGGTGTCAGTTTGATATCCGTACCACGACCAGCCATGTTTGTGGCGATCGTCACGGCACCGAGCAGGCGCTCCTCATTGTGGATGAGACTGCCAGCTGTCTTGCCTGCGAGCTCAGGATCTGAGCCTTTCTTATGATCTGTAGCTGCGTTGATCAGAGCCTCCTGATAACGCACGGCTGACGGCTTGTCAGTGAAAGCCTTGCCGTCGGAGGTAATATATACTTGTCCCATGGTGCTCTTACCGGCTTCGGCCACAATCATAGCCTCTTTCTGGTGGAGCTTGGCGTTCAATACATGGTGAGGAATCTTACGCATCGTCAGCATACGCGAGAGCAATTCGGATATTTCGACGGAGGTCGTACCCACGAGGCACGGACGGCCCTGGACACGCATTTCTTCCACTTCCTCAATGACAGCGGCATATTTCTCACGTTGCGTCTTATAGACACGGTCGTCAAGGTCCTTACGGATCACGGGACGGTTGGTAGGAATCTCCACGACATCGAGCTTGTAGATGTCCCAGAACTCACCAGCCTCAGTAGAAGCTGTACCCGTCATACCGGCGAGCTTATGGTACATACGGAAGTAGTTCTGCAGGGTGATGGTAGCGAAGGTCTGAGTAGCAGCCTCCACCTTCACGTGCTCCTTGGCTTCAATGGCCTGGTGCAGACCATCGCTCCAGCGGCGGCCTTCCATGATACGGCCCGTCTGCTCATCGACGATCTTCACCTCACCGTCCATGACGACATACTCATCGTCTTTGTTGAACATTGTGTAAGCCTTCAGCAACTGCTGTAGGGTATGCACGCGGTCGCTCTGTACGGCATAGTGGTTGAGGAGGTCATCCTTCTTGTCGAGGCGCTCCTGATCGCTCAGTCCTTTCTCGTTCTCCAGGGCGGAGAGCTCTGAGGCAATGTCGGGGAGCACGAAGAGGTTCTTGTCGTGCACCTCGTTGGCGAGCCACTCAGCACCTTTGTCCGTGAGGTCCGCGGAGTTCATCTTCTCGTCAACGACGAAATACAACGGCTTCACGGCCTCCGGCATACGGCGGTTGTTGTTCTCCATGTAGACCTCCTCTGTCTTTTGCATGCCACTTTTGATACCCTCCTCAGAAAGATATTTGATGAGAGCCTTGTTCTTAGGCAGCGCTTTGAAGGAACGGTAGAGGCTGAGGAATCCTTCGTCGAGGAGCTGCTGGGCCTTATTCTTGTCGGTCTCCTGACGCCCGGCATTGATCTTCTGACGGGCATCGGCGAGAAGCTCTGTAGCCTGCTTGCGCTGTACCTCATAGAGTTTCTCCACGAGTGGCTGGTACTCCTCGTACATCTGGTTCTCACCCTTGGGCACGGGACCGGAGATGATAAGCGGGGTACGGGCATCATCGATAAGCACGGAGTCGACCTCATCAACAATGGCGAAGTTATGACGGCGCTGCACGAGATCATCAGGAGAGAGTGCCATGTTGTCACGCAGATAGTCGAAGCCGAACTCATTGTTCGTACCGAAAGTGATATCTGCCTGATAGGCCTTGCGGCGCTCGGGGGAGTTAGGCTGGTGTTTGTCGATACAGTCGACAGACAGTCCGTGGAATTCATAGAGTGGCCCCATCCACTCGGAGTCACGCTTGGCGAGGTAGTCGTTGACCGTCACCATGTGCACACCGTTGCCTGTGAGGGCGTTGAGGAACACAGGGAGCGTAGCCACGAGGGTCTTACCCTCACCGGTAGCCATCTCTGCGATCTTACCCTGATGAAGTGCGATCCCACCGAAGAGCTGTACGTCGTAGTGCACCATGTCCCAGTGGATCTTGTTGCCACCGGCAGTCCACTCATTGTGATAGATAGCTTTGTCACCGTCAATGGTGATGAAGTCGTTCTTCGGATCAGCAGCGAGCTCGCGGTCGAAATCGGTAGCTGTCACCACGGTATCAGCGTCTTGAGCGAAGCGGCGGGCGGTGTCCTTGACAATGGCGAAGGCCACGGGCATGATGTCGCTGAGGGCTTTCTCCAGGGCGTCGAGCATCTCTTTGTCCTGCTTGTCTATTTCGTTGAAGATCGGCTCACGCTCGTCGATAGGCGTGTCCTCAATCTTGGCGCGGAGCTCAGCGATCTTGTCCTGATAGGGCTTGGCAGCGTCCTGCACGTATTTCTGTATCTCCTTGCTCTTGGCACGGAGCTCGTCGTTGGACAGCTTCTCGATATCAGGGTAGGCCTCTTTCACTTTCTCCACGAGGGGTTGGATAAGGCGCATGTCGCGCTTCGACTTATCTCCGAAGATGGATTTCAAAAACTTGGTGAAGTTCATATCTTGTGTTATTTTTTTCTATTTGGATGCAAAATTAATAAAACTATTTGGTATTCAGCCTTTTTAAGACTGAAAAAAGCAATGTTTTCTTCCTTGTTCTGCCCTTGAGAGTCAACTGAAGTTTAATAGTTTTACGATTGCGGTTGAATCGTACCGCGATTTCAGTTGAATCTCATTTCGATTTCATTTGAGAGGGTTAGAACAGGGGAGCCGCCGTACATGCGTTTGGTGCACGGATACGGATGGTCTTGGCGATTGTCGGCGCAATGCGGTCGACAGTGACGGGAGCAGACACGCGCTCATGCCTGATGCCTGCTCCAAAGAAAATGATAGGAAAGGGGACAACGCCGGCACGGCTTATCGATGTCTGCTGCGTGTTCTCGTTGAGCAGGCGCCATCCCGGAGCGACGTTGATGATGATGTCTCCGCTGAGGATAGGATTGTAGCCTAAGCGAATCTTTTGAATATCATTGTTGCCCGACTGCAATCGTTCACTCGTATAGACATCGGCCACACCTGCGCTCTGCATAAGAAACTCCTGTGAGCGGGTGAGCAGTTCCGGCATCGAGATACGCTTCTGCTCAATGAGTCGGTGGTCGAGATAGATCTCGTTGCCATACGCCTGTTCCACGTATCTCCCTGAACCATAGATTGCTCCGAGATACATGTTCAGCAGTGTCGCCGTGCGGTTGATATAGAACGTGCCGGTGGGGATGCGGTATTTGGAGAGGTTTGTGGGCTTCTCCTCATCATATCCCGTGGAGGTGACGACGAACATCACCTGCTGCAAGCCTATGCGCTTCTCGATGGTGTTGACGAGGCGGCCGAGAGTGTAGTCGAGCTGCTGATAGACTCCTTCCATCTCCTCCTGCCAGTTGTGGCCGTCGTCTTTCGTGGCTGAGAGTGTGATATTGAGGATATCGGGGACTTCGTCCCTGCCTAAGTCCGTCGCCGACATCGCCGCGAGTGCCATGTCCACGACATTGTCGTTGTCCTGATGGTTTTTCTGCTTCTGATATTGAGCTCCGAAACCGTCGTTGTAGTTCTTGACCCACTTTGGGAGTGATTCCTGATAATAATCGGATGTCGTCCACAGCCCATCCTTGTCGAGCCAGTAGCAGCCGTCTGCGGCGTGTCCTGCAAGGAGAATCGCCGCCTTGCTGTCGACGGCAAACGAATAGACGATTGCCTTGCCGTTGGAGCTCACTTTCAGCTCGTCGCCGATGGTGCTTGTGCGGATCTTGTCAGCCGAATACGAACCATTACCGTCATCGACACTGCCCACGGGTTGCAGCGACTTGCGGTCGAGCCATGCGTTGCCGATGATACCATTGTAGAACGGTGTCGTACCCGTGGAGATCGTTGCTGTCGCCGACGACGCATCGACGGGGGAGAAAGGGTAGGTGGCACCGTCGTAGACGAGCCCCTCATCGAGCAGTCGTCTGAAACCGTAACGGGAATAGAAGTTGCCGAACGCATCGACATAGTCGGAGCGAAGCCGGTCTATCGTGACGTTGACAACGAGACGTGGCGTGGGCTCGTAAGCCTGCATCTCTGCTGTCGTCAGTGCTGCTACTAAAAGAGCTAAATACCGCATTATTTCTTATTTCCCTTCCCGATAATATGAGATCCTGCGATCTGTGTATCCTGTTTCAATACACGCCGGTTGATGATACATCTCACCAACAAAGTGCATGCCATAAGCCACATTCCTTCCGCATATTTTTGCAAGAAGAGTCCACAGACAAAGAAAAGAAGGAGACATACGAAAAGAATTTTCCAATAATAATGGAACTGATGCTTGTATTCTCTGCGGCTCACCCCAAACACGAAGAAGATGGATAACGGGTTGAGCAACAGTATCTGCAGGTTCACTCTCACCGTAGGATGTTCGGAGAAGATCATCAGAAAAAGCACGATGCCGGCGAGGCCTGAGAGCGTGAGCAGCAAGGTGTCATACGGCCAGAAAATCTTCTTCTGCCTATATTCGAAGCAAGCGATGATGAGTGTTAATACAAAGATAACCGCGAACCACACTGTCGGAGTGACAGTGGTCCAGAAGCCGGACCCCTCTTCTGCGTTGTTCGGTACCAGAGGGTACATCGTTGCCTCCACGAGTTTGTGCGTGCGTCCTGAGGGCTCCACGACGACAGCGCTTGCGAAGTCTTTCCGCAGTGAGTCGGGGAGGAACTGCTGCTGCACGTAGTCTGTCTTGCGGTCAGCCCCAACACCAAGGAGCAGGTCACAGCCGAACGCCATCCAACGGTGCTCATGATTCCACTGATGGATCATCTCACGGTAGGACGACGTGACATTGGAATTAATCTTGTATCTTACTTTCCCATTGAGGTGTTTCACGAGAATATCGCGGGCGCGTGTTGTGCAGTTGTCGTAGAAATAATTGTAGTGATAGGTTCGTACGCTCGGGTCGTAGTTGGCCTGGATAGCTTCGGCGATGGCGAGCTTCTCCTTGCGAGAGAGATTCAGACGCTGCTCGATGATGCCACGTCCCTCCTCGCCATAGTCGGTTAGGAACATATCATAATCCTCAATGCCCATC
Organism: uncultured Prevotella sp.; assembly: GCA_938023885.1. GTDB lineage: Bacteria > Bacteroidota > Bacteroidia > Bacteroidales > Bacteroidaceae > Prevotella. The sequence continues at coordinate 5,417 of CALJCU010000015.1, forward strand.
TGATAATCGGTGAGGCCAAAGACGAAGTGCAGAATAAAATATTTCTGACTGAGGTTGAAGAGGCCATAGTTGATGGCGTAGTCGGCATGATGCAACCGGTCTTCAAAACGGATGGCGGTGTGGCCGTAGAGGCTCCATATCTCATGACCGGCAGAGCATGTGAGCAAACTTATGTTGACGCTGTCCATCTGTTCCAGGGGTGTCTCCGGCCCCACAGCATCAGCCTTCGGGAGCAGGGAAACAAGCATCAGAACGAGGAGTGCAGCTTGCTTAAAATATCTCATATTAAATTCCACAGTGCAAAAATACCTTATTATTTCGACTTATCGTGCGTTTATCTTATTTTTTTTCAATACTTTTGCACTTGATTTTTATATCCGAGATATTATAGTATTATTATCATTAAAAGAACGAACGCATTGAAGACAAGAAACGTTATAGCGGGAAAAATACTTGCGGGCTTTCTGCTGCTTGCCTCTGCCCGGGCGGTGATGGCTCAGAGTGGCACCAACTCGCCCTACAGTCAGTTTGGCTTGGGTCAGCTCTCAGGGCAGTCGTCGGGTTTCAACCGGGGTATGGACGGCTTGGCGCTTGGCTTCCATGAGCATAACCAGATCAACTATCTCGACCCTGCCTCCTACGCATCCCTCGACAGCCTGTCGTTTATCTTCGACATCGGTGTGTCGGGTCAGGTCACAAACTTCAAGGAGAGCGGGGTGAAGAAGAACGCGAAGAACGCTGACTTCGAGTATATCGTTGCC
>CALJCU010000016.1 GCA_938023885.1 uncultured Prevotella sp.
ATAAAGAATTAAAGGATTGGGAATTTCCTTTATTTTAAAGAGTGGGAAACGGTTATTCGGCCCGCTTTAAACGCAGGTTTAGCTGAAGCAATGCAGGCAGGAAGATGAGCATTGAGCAAAGCAATCCCATCCACATCAGACGTTCGTTACCGTGGAAGAGGTCGATAAGTTTGCCGTCGTTCATCTGTGGAAGAAGATTAAACATTACATAAGCCACCGTGTTATTGACACAATGGAATACAATGCCCGGAATAATCGACCGTGTTCTGTAATACATCCAGCCTAAGATAAGCCCCATCAGTGCTGCATGTATAAACTGTGGTACGTTACCATGCACGCCTCCAAAGATAAGTGCCGAGGCGATAATGGCTGCCCAATGCCACCTTTCGTCACTCATATCCAGCAAGCGTCGCAGTACGGCACCGCGGAAAACCACCTCTTCGGCCACTGCCGAAACAATACCAATAGCCACATATCCCAGCGGTTCGCGCATAATATCTTCGAACAATTGTTCCATGGCTTTGGGCATGGTATATTGTATTTGTTCGATAACCCACTCAGAAGGCAGGATAGAACCCAGCGCAGCCGCAGCTACCCATAACAACACAAACCATGGCCTGCCAGCTATCCAGGTACGCGATACGGGCGTCCACTTGCGCCATATAAACCAGCAAATGCTGGACATACCGAAGAGAACGCTTACTGCTGCCATCATTTTTCCTGTTAGCCGAGGTTCCTGTTGCAGACATTGCAGCGCGTCATGAATCGTCTTTCCCTCTATATAAGCAGCAACAAACTGTACGAAATAAATAAAGAACAGTTGTATTAAAAAGAAGACGATAACGTAGAAAACGACATCCAAAAAGTCACGAACGTTTTTATTCATTTGCTTTATCTTGTTCAAAAAGTTTCTTTATCCGGGCTTCATCCTGCTCCAGCTGTGCAGCCAGCAAGCCGATATTGTCGAAGTGTTGTTCCATGCGAATATGATGAATAAAGGCTACTGACAGTTCACTGCCATAGAGATTGCCATCATAATTAAACAAATTTACCTCAAGCGTACGCTCTTGTCCACCAAATGTAGGGCGCATTCCGATGTTCATCATGCCTTCAAAGGTTTTTGAAGGTGCCTTGTCACAATTCTTGTCTGCGATGTTTACCTTTACCGCATACACACTGTTGGACGGCACCAATCGTCCTGAATGCGATACGTCTATATTGGCAGTGGGGAATCCTAATTTCCTTCCTTCCTGATAACCGCTTACTACACGTCCTTCCAGCGTGTAGGGACGGCCTAAGCAACGGGCTGCAAATTCAACGTCGCCACGTAGTAAAGCTTTCCTGATAAGAGACGAGCTGATGTGCTCGCCATGTAATAGAAAAGCTTTGCTCTGGACAACAAGAATGCCCAGTTGCTGCCCGTAGCGCACATAGTCGTTAAAGCTTTCGGTACGCCCACGACCGAAACGGCTGTCATAACCTATCATCAGCGTCTGCACTTTCAGCTTGTCAAGCAGTACCTGTTTCATGAAATTGCAGGCAGTGAGTGAGGCCATTTCACGGTCAAAGTGAAGCACAGCAACGATGTCGACACCCGTTTCTTCCAACAACCGCAGCTTTTCTGTGGTTGTTGTAAGCAGTAAAGGCTGGTTGTCGTTGTGCAGGACCTGTCGTGGATGACGGTCGAAAGTAATAACCATGGCAGCCATGCCTTCAGCCTTAGCCTGCTTGCATACCTGACCTATAAGAAACTGATGTCCGCGGTGCACCCCGTCAAAGAAGCCTATTGTTGCCACGCAGGCCGTCTGGCTTAGCTGGGTATGGTTGTCAACATATATGGTTTTCATTGCTCGCGCTGTTTATATGATGGGCCATAGGGCGTGCAGCCCCGTTTACATGACAAAGTTACGAAGAAACCGTAACAATGACAAGAAAATGGTTTCGTGTTTTAGGGTTCTGAAGTTTTAGGGCTTAAGTTTAAATCTTTATGGTGTATGGTACTTATCATTTTACCATCTTGTATCTGGGTTTACGGTTTTTTGTTAACTTTCGACGGCCGTCAGCCACGCTGCTGACGGCCGTCAAACCTGTTGTACGATGGTCGCCGTACGCGCTGCTGACGGCCGCCGAACCATGAACCATATTGCGAAAAGCGGGTAGCAATATGGCGTTAAGGTATTATAAAATAAGGCATAATCCGTTAGCTATACGTAAGTTAACCAGTATAATACCGTGTATGAAATGCTTGCTGCTTAACATAAACGGTATCACATACCGGCCTGTTGTTACGCCACAGGTGCTATAAGGCTTTTGTTTTTCGGTGTATGCGGTTTATCCCTTTCCACAGTTCGCCGCTGCCTAAAACTACTGTTCCTGTTGCAAAGATGATGGCAAGCCATTCGGTTAAGCTCATGGGGAGCGTACGGAACATACGTCCTCCAAACGTAACGATGAGCCACTGGCCGATCAAAATAAGTACAAGTACAAGCACAAGACCACGGTCGCGCCAGAAATGACGGAAAGCACTGTGTACCGATCCCATGCTTTTGGCATTGAAAAGGTTCCAGAATTGCAGCATCACGAAAGTGGTAAAGAAAAGTGTTAGCTCGTGAACGTCAATGATACTACCCTGTCCGTGACGTTCGCACCAGACGAGGAATAACAGCATTAATATAAAAAAGCTTGTACCACAGAATATAATTCCACGCCACATGCTGTTTGTAATGATAAAGGCTGACGGCTTTCTGGGCTGTTCGTTCATAACTTCACGCGATGGTGGAAGCGAGGCAAGAGCCAGTGCTGCAAACGTATCCATGATGATATTTACCCATAATATCTGCGTTACCGTGAGAGGCATCTCGGTACCTATAACCGCCCCGCCAAGTACAAGCAGCAGTGCTGAGAGGTTTACAACGAGCTGGAAGAAGAGGAATCGCTGAATATTTTTGTAAAGAGAACGTCCCCACATCACCGCCGATGCGATAGAATGGAAACTGTCGTCAAGCAGAGTGATGTCGGAAGCTTGCTTGGCAACCGATGTCCCTGAGCCTAAAGATAGTCCTACATGCGCGTAATTTAATGCAGGTGCATCGTTGGTACCATCGCCCGTAACCGCCACAACCTCTCCGCTTTTCTGAAGCAATTCAACAAGCCTTTGCTTGTCGGCAGGACGGGCCCGGCTCATAACGCGCAGCAGTTTGGCTCGTTTGTAGGCTTCGTCGTCGGTAAGATTCGAAAAATCAGGTCCTGTAATGTGCCATTCTTTTACGTGTCTTTCAGTTTCTTCAGCGTTGTCTCCCTTAGGCCATATACCTATCTGGCGTGCTATTTCTATGGCTGTTGCCGACGTGTCTCCGGTTATCATCTTTACCTCAATGCCTGCCTGGCGACATTGATTGACGGCTGCAGGCACATCGTTTCTTACAGGGTCGGCGATACCTGTAACCGCCTGGTAAATAAGATTGTTATTGCAAAAACATCCTTCACAGCAGGCAAAGGCCAGCGTTCGCATGGCCTGTTTCTGATAAGAAAGCAGTGTTTCCTTTACCTTAAGACAGTCGTTGCCCGAAAGATTCGTCATCTGGAGTACAATTTCTGGTGCTCCTTTTACAAAAGTATAGGTTTTATCGTCCACAGAAACTGTTGTGGCCATGTACTTTGTATTGGTTGAAAACGGCTTCTGTTCGATAATTTTACATTCCTTTCGCAGTTGTTCGTAGTTCTGTCCCTGCTGTTCCAGCCACATCAGAAGCGCACCTTCAGTAGGGTTTCCTATGGGCTTGCCGTTGTCAAGCTCGGCAGTAGTGTTAACGGCAAGCGCTATATAGAAAAGCCTGTTCCAGCTTTTTGCATCGAAATCCAGATGGTTTTGCCTTGCAGGAACATCGGCCTGAAGCATTGATGACACGCTCATACGGTTCTCTGTAAGCGTTCCGGTTTTATCGGTACAGATGACAGTGGTAGCACCCATCGTTTCAGAGGCATGAAGCTTTCGAACTAAATTGTTCGACTTGAGCATGCGTCGCATGTTCAGGGCCAAGGCGAGGTTCACGGCCATCGGCAAGCCCTCAGGCACTGCCATGACGATGAGTGTCACTGCCATCATAAAATAGTTGAGCACCACCTGTGCCATGCCGAAATAATCGTTCGTATGCCACAGTTTGTTCGTAAGGATATCGTGTACGAGGAAGATGACGAACGCTGCGACAGCAACAACGGATCCGACCTTCGAGATGAGTGACGCCAGTTTGCCGAGCTGGATGTTGAGCGGCGTCTTCGTGTGTGTAGTCTCTGTCGACTGCCGTGCCACCTTTCCAATCTCTGTGTTGTCACCTGTCTTCTCTACGATGGCTTCGCCATGTCCGTTCATCACCATTGTGGAACGGAGAATGATGTTGGCGGGATAGGCAGCCCCATGCTTATCCCTGTCATCAGCGTTGAGGCTCTTCGTTGTCAAAGGCTCGCCCGTGAGCGCAGACTCATCCACTTGCAGGTTGACAGCACTGAGCAACCGTGCATCAGCCGGGATCTCATCGCCGACTTCCACAAGAATGATGTCCCCCACGACGACCTCGCGCCGTGGGATCTCCATCACCTTGCCTTCGCGTCGCACTTTCACGGGCTGGTCATCGTTCATCGCCGTGAGGACATCGAACTTCTTCGCGGCGTCGACCTCGAAATAGAAACCTACGGTCGTAGCGAGGAAGATGGCGAGGAAGATACCGAGCGTCTCCATGAAGTCGTTGTTGACAAACGCAAGAACGAGGGAGATGGTGGCTGCGACAAGCAGAATCTCAATGATGGGGTCGCGGTATTTGTCGAGATAGAGTTTCCAAAGGGAAGTCTTCTTTGGCGGAGTGAGAATATTCTCTCCATATTTTTGACGTGAGGCAGTGACCTGCTCACGGTTCAGTCCTTCGCGGTTAATCTGTTCTGTCATGTCTTTGTATAATAATGGAAAGATATATTGTATGTACAAAGTTACATAAATTTGTAGCAACAATGATTTGTTTCTCTGCAAATTTCAGTATCTTTGCAATATCGGACGTGAAATTTCAACATTTTATGAGAAGAACAGGATATTCTTTCTTGACGGCGGTGCTTGTTGTGCTGAGCAGTTGTGGGGGCAAACAAGCGAGTACTGTTCAGAAACCCGTGAGAGTGAAAGTTCAGGAGGTAGGTGCCGTACAGGTGAACGGTGAGAATGCCTACAGTGGAACAGTAGAGGAGGAAAGCGGCGTGAGCCTGAGCTTTCCCATGGCTGGTACCATTCAGACGATGGCCGTGGACCAGGGTCAGATGGTAAGCCGTGGGCAACTTGTGGCTACGATCAATGCCACGGACCAGACCGGTGCGCTTCGGTCAGCCCATGCCGTGACACAGCAGGCGCGCCAGGCCTATCGTCAGGCCCTCGACACCTATAACCGTTCGAAAGGCTTGTATAAGTCGGGTTTCATCTCCGATTCCAAATGGGTACAGGCACAGACGGCCCTCGCTGAGGCCCGCGAAGCCGTACACTCCTCTGCTGCCTTGGAGACGATAGCCCGCAAAGGCATAGGCGACACCCGTCTCACCGCGCCGTTCAGCGGATACATCTCAGAGAGAGTTGCTGATGTGGGACAGAACGTGCTTCCGGGCGTGATGGTGGCGAAACTCGTGCATATCGACCGTGTGAAAATCTCCGTCTCCGTACCGGAGGATGAAGTGAATCAGATACAGAGAGGTGAGATGATGATGGTGCAATGCGATGCCGTCGGGGGCGCTGTTGTGTTCTATGGTAAGGTGATAGAGAAAGGTGTGACCGCTGACCCGCTGAGCCGTACGTATGATGTCAAACTGCTTGTTAATAATCCAGGACACAGACTCTTGCCGGGTATGATTTGTCAGGTCTACTCCCGTTTCTCCCGTGGACAGATGAGTGTTTTCGTGCCCGCCAGTGTGGTGCTGATCAACCCCGACAACAGGATGTTTGTGTGGATTGTGAAAAACGGAAAGGCTACGAAACGGTATATCAACTATCTCGGTGACACCTCACAGGGTATGCGTGTGAGCGGTGGCCTTGTATCCGGTGACCAGCTCATCGTGGAAGGCCAGCAGAAAGTGTCGGAAGGCACGCGGTGTGAGATTATCAAATAGATATAAGTTATCGGTTATCGGTCATGTAGAAGTTATCGATTATGCAGAAGAAACACAGACCATTCCAGGAGATATGCTTGTATTACCGGCAGATCGTCATTCTGCTGGTGACGTGCCTGGTGGCACTCGGCATCTATGGATTGGTGAAAATCAATAAGAATGAGTTTCCCGACTATACCGTGCGTGAGGGTATCGTGGCGGCTGTCTATCCGGGGGCTACTTCGGAGGAAGTGGAGCAACAGGTGACGAAGCCGTTGGAACGTTATATTTTTTCTTATAAAGAGGTTTTGAAAGAAAAGACCGTCAGCTATTCGCGCGACGGCATGGCTATCATCGTCGTGGAGCTCAATGAGAACATCGAAGACAAGGATGAGTTCTGGTCGAAGTTCAAGCACGGTGTGCAGACGTTCAAGAGCACCAGTCTCCCTGTAGGCGTACTGGCTGTGCAGGTTCAGGACGACTTTGGTGATGTGTCTTCAGAACTTATCTCCTTGGAGAGCAAGGACAAGACCTATCGCGAGCTGTGGCGTTACATGACTATTATCCAGGACTCACTCCGTATGGTACCCACGGTAGGTAAGATGAGTCTCACGGGTGTACAGAACCCGCAGATAGATATCTATCTCGATGCCGCGCGCCTGTCGAGATACGGTATCTCCTATGTTGCCGTAGCTCAGGAACTGGCAGGTAAGGGCTTCACGAGTACTGGCGGCAGGTTAGGCAACCGCCTCTATCGCAGTCCTATCCATGTAGACGAGAGTCTGAACACCGTCTACGATGTAGAGAATGCAGTCATCTACACGGACCCGCGCGGAAAGATTGTGCGACTGAAGGATGTCGCAACGGTAAAACTCGAATATCCAGATCTGACAAAATATGTCACGGTGAACGGTACGAAGGCTTTGCTTCTCTCTGTGACGAATAAGGAAGGCACGAACATCTCCACGATGGGATCGGCTATCAACAAGAAACTCGAGCATATCAAGGCTGACCTTCCGGCGGACGTACATATCAGTAAGATTACCGATCAGAAGCAGGTTGTCGACGATTCTATCTACGACTTCCTGCGAGAATTGCTCATCGCCATTTGCTCCGTGCTGCTTGTTGTCGTGCTCATCATGCCACATCAGGTGGCAGCCGTGGCGGCAGCAACGATGCCCATCACCATCTTCATCTCCCTCGGACTATTCTACATCTTCGACTTGGAGTTGAACACTGTTACCCTTGCAGCCCTTATCATGACGCTGGGTATGATAGTGGACGATTCCATCGTGATCATCGACGGATATGTCAACAACCTTGCAGCGGGCATGCACCGATGGGCTGCGGCCGTGGAGGCGACGAGCCACTTCCTCAAGAGTATCTTCTCGGCTACACTGTGTATCTCCATCACCTTCTTCCCGTTCCTCGTCACGATGACGGGTGTGATGCACGACTTTCTGAGGATGTTCCCGTGGGCTATCACCATCGTCCTCTTTGTGAGTATGATTATCGCGCAGACGCTGTTGCCTATCCTGATGTATTTCGCTATCCGCAAGCCTATCGAGACAGGTGTGACGGTGAACGGCAAGAAAGCCTTCAACCTGCTTGATGTCATGCAGCGCTTCTATAACAGAGTCATAGAGAAGTGCTTTGCCCACTGGCGTGTGACGTTGGGTGCGGGTATCGTAAGCATCGTCATCGGCTGTCTGGTTTTTGACTTGCTCCCGCAGAAACTCATGCCTATCGCCCAGCGTGACCAGTTTGCAGTGGAGATCTTCATGCCGACGGGGACGACAGTGAAGGGTACCAATCTGCTCACCGACTCGTTGGAGCATATGATTCGCCGTATCCCGGGCGTAGTGTCCGTGGCTAACTTCCATGGCATGTCGTCACCTCGTTTTCAGACGACATACGCTCCGCAGATTCCGGGAGACAACTTTGCACAGTTCATTGTCAACACGACGGACAATGATGCTACGGAGAAGATTGTGGTAGAGTGCAAGAGGCGCTTCACAAACTATTTCCCAGGGGGCATCGTGAAGATTAAGCACCTCTCTTACAGTAAGGAGGAGAACCCGATTGAGGTACGTATCACGGGTGATAACTTCACAGCACTTAACACGGCTGCGGACAGTATTGAGAACAGGTTACGGTACAGGAAAGGCTTGGAACTCGTGCGCACCGACTGGCGCGAGCCATTGGCTACAACTCGTATTAAACTCAACGAGGATGCCGCTAACCGGTTGGGACTGACAAACGCTTATGTGCAGCTGAACCTGGCACTGCGCTATTCGCCGGGCTTCCCTGTGGCACAGATATGGGATGGTGACTTCAGTGTGAAGACTGTCATCAAGTCGTTGCGCAGCGACTCGTCCACTGTCAATGATTTGCTCAATGAGCAGATTCCGGTACTCGGCGGCTTCCGCTCTGTGCCGCTGCGAGAGATTGCTGCGGTGGAGAACAAGATGGAATACGGGCAGATCGTGCACCGCAACGGTCTGCGTACGATATCGGTCATTGCTGAGGTTGACCCACAATATAATGTGGAGCGCATGAACTCATCTATCATGAAGGAAGTGGCGTCGATGCATCTCCCCGAAGGCGTACAGGTGAGCTACGGCGGTCAGTATGAGACGGATACGGAGCAGATTCCGAATATCGTCGCCGCCCTGGTCATCGCGGTGTGCATCATCTTCTTTGTACTGATATGGCACTTCCGCAATGTACGTGAGTCGTTTATCATGCTCGGCAGCCTTGCGCTTTGTATTTTCGGCGCCTCCGTGGGTATTTGGATGACGGGTATCGACGTGAGTCTGACGTGTATCCTCGGCTTCGTGTCGCTTATGGGTGTACTTGTGCGTAACGGAATCATCCTCTTCGACTATGCCCACGAGCTCTACAACGCAAAGAACATGTCGATGCACGACAGTATCCTCGAAGCCTCGAAGGAGCGCATGCGGCCTATCTTCCTTACTTCGGCTTGTGCGTCGGTGGGTGTGGTCCCGATGCTCCTCGGTGGCAGCTCGTTGTGGATGCCGATGGCTGCCGTCATTTTCCTCGGTACCATCTTCACGATGTTCTTTATTCTCACCGTCATGCCTGTCGCCTATTGGCGTTTCATGGAGGACCCGAAGGTGAAACTCACAAGAGATGTGGAGATGATGAAGGCGTAAAAAGACTTACGCCATTAAATGGTATGTCCCTCCGGCATACGCTCTCACTACCCCTTTCATTTCTAATTGGAAGAGGAGGGCGGTGAGGGCACCGGCGGCAAGGCCTGTCTTCACAGCGATGACATCCTGGCGGAGGTCGTTGTTGGCGTGCAGAACGTTGACGATGCGTTGCTCATCGGCACTGAGGTTAGGAAAGAGCTGGCGCTCGATGCCGTTGCTCCTCGCCTTTTCCAGGACGGCTTCATTCTGCCATCCCATGTCTTCCACAAAATCTTCGGCGGAAGTGATGAGCCCTGCTCCACAACTGCGGATAAGATTGTTGCAACCCTCGCTGTATGGTGCACCTACGGGACCGGGGAAAGCAAAGACATCGCGGTTATACTCTTTGGCAATGCGTGTCGTGATGAGACCGCCGCCCTTGCGCGCACTCTCCACGAGAATCGTAGCATCGCAGAGGCCCGCCGTGATGCGGTTGCGCCGCACGAAGTTAAGCTTGTCGGGCTGTGTGTGAGTCATATACTCTGTGATGAGGCCACCGTGAGAGATCATCTCGTTGGCGGTGTCGCGGTGTGCGGGCGGATAGAGACTGTCAAGGCCGTGAGCCAGCACGGCGACAGTGTCCATGCCATTAGCCAAGGCCTCGCGATGAGCATGGATGTCTACCCCATAAGCCAGTCCACTGAGGATGAGTGTGTCGGGCACGAGCTTATGGAGGTCACGGACAAACGCATGGATAAGGTCCTCGCCATAGCGTGTGCAGTGGCGCGTACCCACGATGTCGATGATGTGGCGCGTGTTAAGGTTGGCAGTGCCTTTGTAGAAGAGCATCAGCGGTGCGTCGGGAGCCTCCTTGAGCCGATACGGGTATTCGTCATCGTTGAGACACAGCACGTTTACGTGGTGTGCCTCGTCCCAAGCTAACTCGTCCTCAATGCGTGTCTGCATCGTGCCGGCACTGTTAAGGTCATCGATAACACGGCGCGGGATGCCTGGAAACAGAGTCGGCAGTTCGCTCCGGCGCTGAAAAATAGCAGTAGCGGAGCCCAACTGCCTATACAGCTCCACGATGGTATTAAGGTGGAAATAGCTGAGCCGCGTAAGGATAGCGGTATTAATGAGTTCCTCTCTAGTCTGCATTTTCCTGATTAAACTTCTCTATGACGGGGAGGAAAGCGTCGTCGTAGTCCTCGCTCTCACCGAGTCGGCCATTGATAAGCATTACGAGCTCTACATCGCCATGGAAACAGAGCATCCCGTCTGCCTCACGGTAAATGTCGTGACTGAAGATGTAGCGCAGTCCTTCCTTGTGCACGTTGATGCAGGATAGCATGAAGTCGTCACACCGCAGCGGTGCCTTGAACTTCAGCGTCATGCGCGCCACAACGGGGTCGACATGCTTCTCCTCATGCAACTTGGCATAGCTGATGCCAAGGCTGTTGATGAAACGGTGACGCGTATGCTCCGTGTAATGGAGATAATTGGCATTGTTGACAATGCCTTCGATGTCGCATTCGTAGTCGCGCACTTCCATGCGCGTGGTGAATAAGTATTTTTTCATAAATATGTGTGTGTCTTGGGGAGGGACCTTGATAGACTGTATAGACTTGATAGACTGTATAGACTCTATAGACTCTATAGACAATGTCTATTCTTGTCTATCCTTGTCTATCTCTGTCTATTCCCGTCTATCTTGTCTATCTCTCTCCTCAGCCTTTCTATTTCCTCTTGTTGCCTGTAATAGGCTTTTAGGGCGCGTTGCTTCAGATCCCCATACTTGGCTTTCCAATTACTGACAGCCGAAAGCAGTTGAGCATTCTCGGCTTTGAGCCGGATACTCTCAGCCTCCAAACTTTTCATCTTGGAATCCTGTTCTTTACGGTAGCCGGTACGGGCTGCATACATGCGCTCCTTGATGCCACCCTCTGTCACAAAGTCTTTCTGGAGCTTCTTAAGATAGGAGTTGATCATGGCATCGACCTGATAGCAGAGAGTAAGACATGTGTTGGCAAACTCCTCAGCCGACCATTTCTCAGCAAAAGACAAATAATCCTTAGGCTCATTGTGACTTCTCGTATACTCTAACAGCATGCTGTAGCGTGCGTCGCCTTCTTTCCATAGAGTATATTTCCCATTATGAAGGAAATCCTTGTAGTCTTCCAAGAGCTCCCTGATACTTCCTCTTGCCACATTGACCAGCTTAAGCTCCATTTCCGTTGACGATTTGCCGTCCTCTGATCCCTCTACAATGTTTTGCTTGCCCGAACGTGCTGCCTGCACCATCTGATCTACCGTGCGGTCTCCACTGATGGGAAGAAACCGTCGACAGAAGATGAAGGTGAGCTGATATATAGCGTCAGATTTATGGTAAAAGTAAAGCTTGCGCCAATCGTTGCCTTGCCTGAGCACTGTTGGGATATCCTTTTCCATTGTTTTTAAAGTCTATTCTGCCTATCCAATCTATTCTGTCTACTTTGTCTATCTTGCCTCTTTCCCCCTCCCTTTCAAGTATTCGTATCCGAAGCGACAGCGGAGACAGTCGTGCCGGTCGCAGTATTCGTTCTTCAGTTGTATCAGGGCCTGACTGTCACCGGCGTTTTCCACCGAGAGCCCTACCTCCTGCCAGTTGCGCGTGATGTGGTTATCCTCGGCCTTCAGTTGTTCAAGGAAGTCGAAGGCGCGGTCACAGAGCGCATCGTCCTGCCGATAGCGGCCATAGGCAAAGAAAATCGGTACAACCGTGTTGATAAGCAAGAGGTTGAGCGAAGCCTCGGAGAGATGCTTCTTGCTGGTCTTACTCTCGCAGCCGAAGGCATAATGGGTTTGCCAGTAGTCCGTGACCTTGGTCATGAGCAGTGTCTTCGCGCTCTTGATATCTTTGCAGTCGATGAGCTG
>CALJCU010000017.1 GCA_938023885.1 uncultured Prevotella sp.
GAGCCACAGGCAGAAGAGCATCAGAACCGGTATAATGACGAATAATGTTAGAAAAGTCATCTTATATTATTTTTCAATATACATTATAATATACATATGAGGATGAGAGTCAAAGCCACTGAACCGGTAATGAACCAGACAGCATACTGACGCACATCACCACTCTGCCAAGGACGGATAGCCTCGCCGCCTTCCTGGGTAGCCCAAGCCGAGAAGTTGAACATGCCATCGATGACATGACGGTCGAACCAGGCGATAGGAATAGAGAAGCAACCGAAAACTATCTTATGTGTGAAGAACTGCCATGCATCGTCGATATAGAAACGGTTGAGGGCAGCCTTGTGCAGACGCGGCATTGCTGCGGCGAGCTTGTCGGGCAGCGGGTTGTGTTTAGGAGCATACATATATGTAGCCAGTGCAAAGCCAATCGTTGCTGCGCAGAGAGAGATCCATGCTGTAGAACCGAACTGGAAATGCTGCAAGGCAATCTCCTCGGGATGACCATTGAGAGAGATGAAGTGACCCATTGGAATCCAACCGGCAACAATAGAGATGAGAGAGAGGAACACCAGCGGACCCCACATGACAAAAGGAACCTCAGCGGGCTTGCGGCGATGCCCCGGATCCTGCTCATAGTAGCTGTCACCCCAGAAGATGACGTAATAGAGACGGAACATATAGAAAGCGGTCATTCCACTGACGAGTGTCATGAACCAGCCAAGATACGGAGAGAAATGGAAGCAAGCGTCCACAATCTCATCCTTGGAGAAGAAACCGGCCAACGGCCAGAACCCACTGATAGCGATGGTACCGATGAGGAAGCAGATGTTCGTGATCGGCATATACTTATGCAGGCCGCCCATATACTCCTTGAAGTTGGATCCAATGATGACGATGATGGCACCCGAGCAGAGGAAGAGCAGAGCCTTGAACATAGCGTGAGTGAAGAGGTGGAACATGGAAGCCATGTAACCAACACTTTCCTCGCCAGACATAGAGGTCACGACACCCAGGGCGACGAGCATGTAAGCAATCTGCGAGATGGTCGAGAAAGCGAGGCCACGCTTGATGTCACGCTGGCAGCAAGCCACAGCTGCTGCATAAAAAGCAGTGAACGCCGCAATGTAAGCCACGATATGCAAGGTGTTGGGGGCATAAGCCACCCAAATAGGCATCAGCGAAGCTACCTGATAGACACCGGCGACAACCATCGTAGCAGCATGGATAAGGGCTGACACAGGCGTCGGACCTTCCATGGCATCCGGGAGCCAGATATGGAGGGGGAACATGGCTGACTTACCGGCACCACCGATGAACATCAGAAACAGGGAGGCAGGAAGGACCCAGGCAGCTCCGGGAAGCTCTGTTATCAACTTCGGATCAGCCGTGAGGTCGTAGTTGAACGTACCTGTATAGAAGCTGTAGAAGAGGATACCGATGAGGAAGAAGAGGTCAGCGAAACGTGTGACGATAAATGCTTTCTTAGAAGCGTGCACGGCAGCGTGCTTCGGATAGTAGAATCCTATGAGCAGATAGGAGCACACACCCACCAGCTCCCAGAAGAGGTACATCTGGAAGATATTCGTAGCCACAACCAGACCGAGCATTGACATCGTGAAGAGAGAGAGGAAAGCGTAGAAGCGTTGGAATCCTTTCTCATAACCGACAGCTTTATAATTCTCATCACGCTCAGCCATGTAGCCGAAGCTATAGATATGAACCATAAACGAGACCGTGGTGATAACGATAAGCATCATCACGGAGATAGGAGTCAGACGGAAACCGATGTTAAACGTCAGCAGGTCCGTGAACTTCAGCCAGGTGAAGTTGAACACTGTCACCGTCGGATAGAGACCGGTGGCAGCATCCCTGCCCATTGCAAAGAAATATTCATAAGCCGTATAAAGACTCATGCACCACAGTACGCCAAGCACTGTCGTACCGATGAGCCCGGCCACGGGCTTCTTCATCTTCATGCCGAGCAGTCCCAGGACCAGGAAGCTCAGGAAAGGGAGAAGAAGTATCAAAAATGAATAACTGTATTCCATTACTTATTTAGAATTTCATATTCTCAATACTGTTCACCTGATCACTGTGATAGTTACGGTAAACGTTGATGATGATTGCCAGTGCCACGGCGGTTTCTGCTGCGCTCACGCCGATAGAGAACAAGGTGAAGAAAGCGCCCTCCAACTGACCGGGGAAAAGCAGACGGTTAAAAACTGCAAAGTTCAAGTCCACGGAGTTCAGTACAAGCTCGATAGAGATGAGCATGGCAACGAGGTTACGGTGAGTGACGAAGCCAAAGACACCAATGAAGAACAGCAGTGTGCTTACTCCGAGAAATGCATAAACAGAAATCATTTCTTGTCCTCCTTTCTTGCAATCATTACGCCGCCGATGATACATGCCAGCAGGAACACTGAGATGAACTCAAACGGAAGCACATATCCATATTTACCAGAACTGACCATAGCCTGACCCACCTGCTTCATGGGGACCTCTACATTGGCAACGTCAAGCGCGGCGTTGATGAAGTGGTTCTTCACGAGTATCAGACTCACTACAACGAGGCCGATGAGCGAGATCAGAAGACCCTGAGCAACACGCACACCTTTGAAGCGGGCCACAAGGTTCTGAAGAGAACGCTTGGAGACAAGCTGGATGGCGAAGATGTACATGATCGTGATGCCGCCGGCATAGATGCTGACCTGTGCGACACCAAGGAATGTGTAATCAAGAATGAAGTAGAATCCGGCAATGCCGAAGAGCACGAACAACAACCATGTAGCTGCGCGCATAATACTCTTTGTACAGACGGACATAACAGCTGAGCCAAGGACGACTACAGCTAAAATACAGAACATTACTAATCTAGCCATGATCCTTTACTTGGTTTTAGTGTTAAACTTACCGATTGTCAACGGAGCGCCGCCATTGATGAGGTCAGGCAGCGAACCACCCTGATAAACCTCCTTGTCGAGGTGCAGTACGAGCTTCTTGCGGTCGAAGACAGCATTCTCGAAGTCGTTGACGAAATGGATGGCATCAAAGTTACAGGCATTGACACAGAGCTGACAAAACATGCAATCGCCGAGATCGTACTGATAGTCGTCGAGCACCTTCTTCTTTCGTCCTGTCTCCGGGTCTTCAGCCATGTGCGCCGTGATCTTGATAGTGTTGTTCGGACAAGCTTTCTCACACATCGTACAAGCGGTACATTTATAATCACCGATCTTCAGCCCACGCTTCACAGCCTGTGGGTCGTTGGGGTCTTCCACACGCTTGAACACGAGGCGCCCGCGGTGACGCGCCGAGACATGCAGTGTGGTCTTGCGGTTCTCAGGATACTGCTCCGTCGACTTCGGTGTGAAGTATTCCTTCATCGTCACCTTCAAGCCTGTAGCCAGCGTCTTGGTAGCATCCTTGATACCTTTAAAATATTGTGACATAACCTAATGGGATTATCTTTTAATGTTTTTCTATAAATTAAAGCGTCAAGCCCAATGCGACGCAAGCTGTCATCACCGTAAGTGTCAGGAGCATGCACGGCATGAGATATTTCCACTCGAGTGTAAGGATCTGATCGATACGAAGACGGGGAAAAGTCCAGCGGACCCACATCAGCACCCAGATGACGAGCAGGGTCTTGGCAGCGAACCAGACGAAGCCGGGGATATAGTTCATCACGGTATCAAAACCACTGATGCCAATGTTCAGCGGTGCCCAGCCTCCGAGGAAGATCGTAGCAGCCAAGCCGGAGATGACCACGAGGTTCAGGTACTCTGCGAGATAGAAGTAGCCGAAGCCCATACCACTATACTCCGTATGATAACCGGCAGTCAGCTCACTCTCAGCCTCCGCCAAGTCGAACGGGCCGCGGTTGGCCTCAGCGTTACCGGCGATGAGGAAAATGAGGAAAGCGATGATAGCAGGGATATGACCTTGGATGATGAGCCATCTCCACGGACCTGTCTGTACACCGATGATGTCACTGAGTTGCATGGAGCCACAAAGGATGACGGCTGTCACCATGCACAGACCGAGAGAAATCTCATAAGAGATCATCTGCACGGCGCCACGCATGGCTGAGACTACAGAATACTTATTGTTTGAACCCCAACCGGAGAGAATCACGCCAAGCACGCCAATAGACGAGATGGCGGTCACCATGAACACGCCGACATTGAAGTCGAGCACCACGGCACCCTTGTTCCAGGGAAGGAACGAGAACGTGCCGACGGAGGCGATGATGGTGAGGAACGGAGCGAGGGTATAAAGGAACTTATCTGAGCGGTCCACACCGAAGATCTCCTTGATGAGCATCTTCACCACGTCGGCCACGACCTGGAAGATACCCCATTTACCCACACGCATGGGCCCAAGGCGGCATTGGAAGAATGCACAGACCTTACGCTCAAAATAAATCATGAACATGGCAATGAGGGCATAGAGCGTCAGCACGATAAGGCCCACTATCACACATTCTATCAAGACGGCCCAGAAATTGCTCAAGCCACACGTCTGACGGAGCAAAGCATCGAACCATTTTGTTACTACTGAAAAATCAAACATTGTATGAATATTATATGTTTGTCTTATTTGATTATCTGTCCAAATCAGGGATAACGAAGTCGATGCTGGCACCCGTAGCGATGAGGTCAGCAATCTTCTCTCCGCGCAACATCTTGTCGAAAGCTCCGGCAAGGGTGAGACCCATCGGGCGCATCTTCACACGGTACGGGCTCTTGTCGCCACGGCTCTCGAGATAGACGCCGAACTCACCGGCACCACCTTCCACAGAATGCCACCACTGGCCTTCGGGCAACTTGATAATAGGCTTCTGCTTAATGTAGAACTCGCCCTCAGGGATATTGTCGATCAACTGTTCGATGATGTCCAGGCTCTGGTACATTTCTTTGATATGGATCATGTACCGCTCCATCGAGTCAGCACCCGTGCCGGTGATTTCCTTCCACTCCACTTTGTCGTAAAGGTCATAAGGATGGTTCTTGCGCACATCGTTGTGCCAACCGGCTGCACGTCCCGCAGGACCTGTAACACCATAGTTGATACAGTCCTCAAGGTTCATATAGCCCACGCCCTCAAGACGATTGTGCGTAATGACATTGTCGCCGAAGACATCCAGATATTCCTGAATCATCGGACGAAGATATTTGCACAACGTCTTGGTATTCTCGACGAAATTAGGATCAATATCGTCCTGCAAACCGCCAATACGATAATAGTTCTGGATCAGGCGACCGCCCGTTGTCTCCTCCATGACATTAAGCACATGCTCACGGTCACGCATACAATAGAGGAACGCAGTGAGGGCAGAGAGGTCCTGAGCGCATGTACCGAGGAACAGCAAGTGGTTGTCGATACGCTGCAGCTCGTCCATGATCGTACGGATGTAACGGATACGGTCCGACAACTCCACGCCGAGGGCTTCCTCAATGACACTGACGAGTGCATGACGATGATGCATGGCGCAGAGATAGTTCAGACGGTCGGTCAGAGCCAGCGTCTGAGGATAAGTCATGCTCTCCATCATCTTCTCCATACCACGGTGGATATAACCGAGGTGGGGATAAACATGCTTGATGGTCTCACCATTAACCACTGTGCGCAGACGAAGCACACCGTGCGTTGACGGGTGGTTAGGACCGAAGTTGATGACGAAATCATCATCACCGAGCAAGCGGTGCCTTGTCTGTGTGAGATGACCAAACTGGTCAAGGCCATATTCCACAGTCCAGTCGGTCTCCGGCTCATCCGTCATTGGGAACTGATTAGCCTCAGGGCTCATGTCAAAGTCCTTCCGCAGGGGATAACCTGTAAAATCGTTACGCATGAAGAGACGGCGCATGTCAGGATGGCCAAGGAACTTGATGCCGAGGAAGTCGAAGACCTCACGCTCAAGCAGGTCAGCATCATGCCACAACTCAATGACCGAAGGCAACACATAGTTGTCACCGTCCACGACCTTGGCAATCTGCTTCACCGAGACGCGCTCGTGGCTCTGTGTATTCTCAAGAATGTAAATACAGCCGAGGCCTTCCTCGCCGAAGTCCTCACCGACGATAGTCACCAGGAAATCGAAATGCCGCTCATTCTTCAGTTTCGCCATCTCAGCAGCGAAATTGTCAAATCCGAATTCTTTATTCTCTAATTTCATTTCGACTTCTTATTGATTGTTTCTTGCTTTAATTGCTTCAGCAGCCTGTGCTGCAGCTTCCTCCTGAGTGAGCTGCCTGGGAGCATCAGCAACTTTAAACTGCTCACCCTCTTTCTCGAGCTGGTCAAGCTCTCTGCCGAGTACCTCAACTTCTTCCCTGTTAGGTGAAGCAGAGATGATGATAGGCTCTTTCCCGCCAATCTTAGCGTCTGAGAGGTTCTCATTGCTGATACCGTGGAGACCGCCCAGACCAAGACTGACTTTCTTCTCATCCCTGTTCATCTTGTGGTTGGCACCACCGAAGAACTTCTCCACCTTTACCTTACGCTGCAACTGCATCATACCGTAAAGAATAGCCTCCGGACGCGGAGGGCAACCGGGAATATAAACGTCCACCGGAACGATCTGGTCGATACCACGAACGACACTATAGCTCTTTTTGAACGGTCCACCGGAGATTGTGCAACCGCCGACAGCCACGACATACTTCGGCTCAGCCATCTCATCGTACAGACGCTTGAAGACCGGCGCCATCTTGTTCGTGATCGTACCGGCACACATGATGAGGTCTGCCTGACGGGCTGAGTTACGTGTCACCTCGAAACCGAAGCGGGAAAAGTCGTAACGCGCACAACCTACAGCCATGAACTCAATACCACAGCAGCTTGTACCGAAAGTCAGCGACCACAGAGAGTTGCTGCGACCCCAGTTGATCATCTGGTCGAGGGACCCGAGCACGACGTTCACGCCACCATCGTTAAGCTGTGCGGCGATGTTTTCCAGCGTGTCGTTGTCCTTAAATTCGTTGTAAGGGATGCTCTTGATGTTTGGTTTTCTTACTTCCATTCCAGCGCTCCTTTCCGCCAGGCATAAGCCAAGCCTAAAGCCAAAACTAAGAGGAAGAACCCGATACTCACAAGAGCCATGCTGCCGAGATCCCTCACCACGACGGCCCAAGGATAGAGGAACACTGTCTCAATGTCGAAAATCAGGAAAAGGATGGCAAAGAGATAGTAGCCGGCATGCAGCGGCATCCAGCTGCTCCCACGTGTGGGGATACCACACTCAAAAGGTTCACCCTTCACCGGATTGTACGACCGGGGACCTATCAGCTTGGCGATGACATAAGCACCCGCCACCAATGTGATAGCCGTCAGCAACACGGTGACTAACAAAGTGAAATTCATAAAGTTTATAACGTTATATTTAATTGTAACAAAAAAAAGATATATCTCTTTCCGGCTTCCCTAAAGCCGCTGCAAAGGTACTCAATTATTCTCTAACATTATAATTTTTTAGGGGAAAAATACCACATAGAATATTTGTCTTTGTAGCACAAAATACAAAAGCGCGACAACAACTTTAGTAGTTAGTTATCAGCAGATGCTCCGCTTTCTCTTGTTGTCAAGATCCCCACCTATTTTCAGTTCAATAAGGTAGTGCATACCAGTTTCTTCGTCAACAAGATAATAATCGCTTTCATGACAAAAGTTTTCGACCTACAAAACAGCGTAAAGGACACACCGCCTCTGTTAAAAGACCTCAATTACATACACTTTCTTCAACCCCTTTGCTTTGTCTCTCACAATAAGACGGATAACGCCTGCATTCTCTCCTGCCTTCACAGTGACAACGAGCCTGCCGTTGAAGAGTCTCATCGTGGGCTTCGTGAACGGCTCCAGGGACGTGGCGTCACCATTGCAGACAGCCTGGAACGACCCTGCCCCACTGACCTCCACATCGATGCGGTCGTCAGCCTGTGGCAGTTCGGTGCCATTCCTGTCGACGAGCGACACCGTGACATAAGCGAGGTCATCAACACCCTTGACCAACGATGTACGGTCAGCCTCCAACTTCAAAGCCTTTGCCTCGCCCGCTGTCCGCACGGATGTATCCGCTGCTGCGTTGCCTTGTGCGTCATAAGCCACAACCTTCAACTCTCCCCGCTCATATTTCACATTAGGCCACATCAGACGGTAGCGCGTTGCATAGCACTGCGCCTCGTCCGGCTTCGTAGGATCCTTCCACGACTCCTGAGCCGGGTGCGGCTCCAACCGCACCGTCGTGTCTTTCTTTACTCTGCCCTGCGATCTGCCGTTGACAAAGAGCTCAGCCTCAGGATAATCGGTATAGACGAAGACAGGTGTCACCTTTCCCTCACGTCCAGGCCATGTCCAGTGAGGCAAGATATGAAGTGTATGGGCTTTCTTATTCCACACCGAGCGGTAGAGATAATAACGGTTCTTGGGTATTCCCGCAAGGTCCATGATGCCGAAGTAACTGCTCCGGCTCGGCCAGTACTCGTCGTATGGCGTGGGCTCACCGAGGTAGTCGTAACCGGTCCAGACGAACTGCCCGATGGTATAAGGCTTGTCCTCCATCGCCATGAAATCCTGCTCGGGGAGGTTGCTCCAGGCACACCACTCCACATCATAAGCGGAACACTGCCCGTCCTTGTCGGCGGTAGGAGTCACTCCCCAAACAACAGGGAATTTATACACGCCACGGCTGCTTACCGTGGAGGCCGTCTCTGATCCAAGGAGGAATCCCTGTGGCAGACGCTTAATATCGTTGTCATACCGATAGACACGGTAGTTGTAGCCCGGCACATCCATCACCTGGGCAAAACCCGACTTGATAGCTTCATCTGCCCTGTCCATACCCTGTGTCACGGGGCGTGTGGGGTCGAGCCGATGGCAGAGGTTCTGCAGGTGCTCGGCTATCACCCTGCCCTCATAGCTCCATTGCTCAGGAATCTCGTTACCGATGCTCCACATCACGATAGAGGGATGGTTGCGGTTCGCCTCCACCAGAGCAGTAATGTCCCTGTCGCTCCATTCCCTGAAGAAACGGGCGTAACCATTCTTACACTTGGGATAGACCCACATGTCGAAGCTCTCCGCCATGACCATCATGCCGAGGGAGTCGCACACATCCATCTGCATCTGTGAGGGAAGATTATGAGAGGTTCGGATGGCATCGCAGCCCATATCCTTCAGCTGTTTAATCTGACGGATAATCGCCGCCTTGTTGACAGCTGCGCCGAGCGGTCCGAGGTCGTGATGGAGGCACACGCCCTGAATCTTACGGCTTACACCATTGAGTTGGAAGCCATGGATGGAGTCAACCTTGATCGTCCGGATACCGAAGCGTAGGGAGAGATTGTCCAGTTCCTTTCTGTCATTATCCATCAAGGTAAGTTTCAGTGTATAGAGATTAGGGGTCTCGGGACTCCACAGTTTCGGGTTGACAACGGGAAAGCCACCGTTGAAAGTCTTTCCTTGCATCTGCGAAGTACCTAAGTTTTTCTCTTCACCGGTCGCATTATCAACAAGCGACATCTTCATTGACCCACGGAAATTCTCCGACGCTCCCTCAAGGGTAGACCGAAGGGACATTACTGTCTTATTACGATGGTTACGCAGCGTCTTAATGACGGTCTTCCACGAATCGAGATGGATCTTGCTTGTCGTGACCAGTGTTACGGGCCGGTAGAGTCCGGCACCGGGATACCAGCGACTGCTCTCCTCTCTGTTGTGAAGCGACACGGTGATATGGTTTTCGCCCTTAATAATATAAGGTGTAATATCAACTTTGAAAGGAGTATAGCCATAAGCCCAATAGCCCGCACGCTGGCCATTGACATAAACCACAGGCTCTGACATTGCTCCGTCAAAGTCCAGTTCTACATGCCTGTCCTCTACATTATCAATATGTATAGATGTGGCATAATAGCCCCTCCCTATCCATGGCAGTGCCCCGGAGCGTCCGCTCTTCTCGGTCTTCTCTTTCTCACCATTCTGCGTGATAGCGACTGCCTGCAGGTCCCATTTCTTGTCGAACGCCCCACTGATGGCCCAGTCGTGCGGCACCGTTACCGGCTGCCAGTGGACACTGTCGCGGGAGAACAGCCAGTGCTTGAGGTTGACGACAGATCTCTCCCCTGCTGAGACAAACAGCGGAAATAGTATGAGTAAGAGAAAACGAAATTTACGCATAATGGGTTTACAAGATATACTGTTAACAAAAGAATTGAAAAGAAGCACATTTATGATGTATCTCCTTGTTTCCGACTGCAAAAATAATGGAAATAAATGAATTTTCAAAGAATTTTCATTTTTCTTCGTCAATTATTTTGTTGTTTCGCAAAAAGGCCGTATCTTTGCTAGCGTTATCCTGAAAACAATCTTTTTACCTTGATGGAACTGATACCTATTGAAGATTTGGAGCGGTGGCCTGTGAAGGTAATCGCTTTTTTTATGCCCTTTAAATTTTGCATCCATATCAATTCAAAGCCATTGGCTGATGAACGACAGACTATCAGCATCGGATATTATCTGTCCCTACGGCAATAGCAGTAAAGCATCGCAGTCTGATTTCGATTGGCGTCGCAATTCAATTTCAATGAAAACGCAGATCGATTTCAATGAAAATGCAGATCAAAAACATATCAAATGACGAAAGCCTTTCCCCATAGGAATGAGGAAAGGCTTTATTATAGAAAGAATGAATGTTATTCTTCAGCAAAAGAACGATCAGTTGTTTTCAGGACGGAGCTTACGAACTGTCTCCCCAGCGCGCCACATCTCCATGTCGTGCATAGCCTTCAGCTCTGCATTCAGCTTCTCACGGTAGTCAGGCTGAGAGTTCTTGTCGATAGAGATCTGAGCCTCGTTGCCGCTCTCCACGGAAGCATACAGCCACTCCATGACAGGCAGGCAGGCAGCCTTGAAGCGGGGACGCCAGTCAAGAGCACCACGCTGAGCTGTTGTAGAGCAGTTAGCATACATCCAGTCCATACCCTTCTCACCGAACAGCGGGCAAAGGCTCTGTGTGAACTCCTCAACAGTCTCGTTGAAGGCCTCCGAAGGAGAGTGTCCATGCTCACGCAGTACCTGATACTGAGCTTCAAACAGACCCTCGATAGCACCCATCAAAGAGCCACGCTCACCTGTCAGGTCAGAAGTAGCCTCCTTGTTGAACGTTGTCCCGAACAGATAGCCCGAACCGATACCTACGCCCATAGCGAGGGTCTTGTCCTTAGCGTGACCGGAAGCGTCCTGGTATACAGCATAGCTGGAGTTGATGCCGCGGCCCTCCAGGAACAGCGTACGCAGAGACGTACCGGAACCCTTCGGGGCAACCATGACCACATCGATATCCTTGGGAGGAACGACACCCGTGCGGTTGCTCCAGTTAATAGCGAAACCGTGGCTGTAGTACAGCGTCTTACCCTTGGTGAGGAACGGCTTGATCTTCGGCCACTGAGCGATCTGACCTGCATCAGACAGCAGCATAGCGATGACAGTACCCTTCTCTGCAGCCTCCTCAATGGAGAATAGTGTCTTACCGGGAACCCAGCCATCAGCGACAGCCTTGTCATAGCTGCGGCCCTTGCGCTGACCTACGATTACATTGAAACCATTATCGCGGAGATTACCTGCCTGGCCAGGACCCTGAATACCATAGCCAATAACTGCAATCGTCTCATTCTTCAGTACTTCACGTGCTTTCTCTAATGTGAACTCCTCTCTTGTGACGATGTTCTCTTCAACGCCACCAAAATTCATTTTTGGCATAATTAAAAATACTTTAGTAAAACGTGTAAAAATCTATTTCGTGTTATAATCTCTGAGGTGGTTCTTTATTGAGTGCAAAGGTAACGGTTTTATAAGCAACAGCCAAATATTTCTTTCAATCTTTTACAAATTTAACCTTGCACCTTACGATTTCCACATCTCTGTCCATTCTTTCCGGTGATTCTTTCGTCATTCTGACAACATATTCGTCTTTCTCATCTGTGCTGACAGTCTGTTTCTTATAGAGGCAGAGCGTGTCACCGGCATGTGACTCAGCGACATAGGCGATATCTATACGCCTCAGGCGATGGGTCCTATAATAGTCGAGACTGAAAAGGTCGAATACATGGTCGATATATTTAACGGAGTTGACATGTCCGTTGATGTCCACATCATTATATTGTGCTATGACCTTACGAGCCAATGTCAGGTCATGACCGAGGACGACCCTTGACGGCGGAACGAT
>CALJCU010000018.1 GCA_938023885.1 uncultured Prevotella sp.
CACAAGAGAGGAAAGATCCCACCCGAAAAATTGGATAGAATTACGAACACAAACTTGACACTTTAATTGGTAATATTACAAATATCGTTCTTACTTGTACTAGTTTTAGAGGTAAAGATTATGGTCCCAATGATTTTGATGCACCTCTCGGCTATAAATCTATAGAGGGTACAAAGAAAGGTACTTGGAAAGGAAACTGTAATCTGGTTGGTTTTAAAACAAAACGTCAGGTTAGGGTAACAAATATTGAAGTTACTGTAGACAAATCCAAGGATAGCAAAGTAGATGCGACAATCTCTGCTGTCGGATGGGCAACTTATGTTAGTACGAAAGCTATCGACTTTACATGTTCGGGTGCAAAGGCATTTGTTGCCAAGTATGATGCGAAAGCCAACACTATCAATCTCAAAAAAGTTGATCAGATTCCTGCTAATACGCCGGTAGTACTGAAAGGCAATGTAGGCAGTTATATTTTTCCACAGATAAATAGTGCTAAGACAGTAACCAACAATGACTTAAAGTTTAATACCGAGGATTTTGTAGTGACGAAAGACAAGACTTATTATGGTCTTGCTATGAAGGGGAAGGCTGTGGCTTTTATCCCATCGAGAATGGAGAAACAGTGCCTGCTTATAAAGGCTACCTTATTATTTCAGATCCTTCTGCTGCAAAGCCCTTTTATCCTTTTGCTATTGCGACGGGTATTAAGCCTACTGTCCTGAGGCCTGTTCAGCCAAATGTGCGCTACAATCTTGCGGGCCAGCGTGTCAGTGACAGTTACAAGGGCGTAGTAATTGAGAATGGTAAGAAATTCGTTGTAAAGTAAAATAATAGCAGCCTAATATTAAACAGTTATGAAAAAGATACATTCCTCTCCTGTAGTGCGTGTCATGACAATTGATACAACGTTTTCGGTGATGGCAGCATCCGATAGTTCCGCACAGACTTTTCAAGAGAAAGTCAAAAACTACACCTTTGAGCAGGACGGTGTGCGAGACGGCTCTTCCATAAAAGGTTCTGAAATTCTTGCAAAGCCCATGTTGTGGGATGAAAGTGTGGACTAGTAAGTTCTTTTCAAGAACAAATAATGTAGGGCGGGCTTTGTGCTCGCCCTATTTTTATGGTGTTTAGCTTCATCCCTTCTCTGTCGTGTGTTTCAGCACGCTTGTGCTGTCAGGGTAGGGACGCAGCTTTTTACCAGTCGCCTAATAAACGAGCACATTCACCGAATAAGGTACCAGCGTCATCTTAAACGTCTTGCCCGTTTTCATCTTAGTTGTTGTCGGTACGATGTTGCGTGGGTGGTCGATGCTGTTGGTGTCCTCCGGCTTATCAGACTTCAGTACGGTCCACACGCCTTTGTTGCCTGTCTTGGCTCCGGCATTGGCAATATTCACTGTCAGCGACGTAGCTCCCCCATTGACGAGCTTCAGATAGACCTTGCCGGTCTTGGCATCACGGGTAGCGGAATAATAGAGCTGATCCATCTTCGCACCCTTGACATCCATCGTCGGCACACCATTGACCTCGACAGGTACAATCCTGTCACCCACATTTCCTGCAAACATACACTGGGCATAGTAAGACGGGGAGCCATAGGCGTTGAGGGCATCGTAGCCGATAAGGTCACTCTTCCACTGCATGCCGTGAGGGTTGACATTAACGAAGAGCGGAGCATAACAGTGGGCGATGACGATGTCGGAGTTGCGCTCCATGCCTGCCATCCACGCAGCGTCTCCGAGCGCTGCATTCATGTTTGTCGTCGGCTCTCCCTCACGCGAGGCCCACTCGCCACAGAAGATCTTCGGACCCTGACGATCGTAACTGTCATACTGGTGGAAGGCACGGTACATGTCTGCAGTGTTGCGGTAATAGTGCCCATCGATGACGTCGTATTTCACGTCTTCTACACCCGTTGCCTTGGCATCATCCGCCATTCTTTTGGCATCGACGGTAGAGATGAGCTGCAGCTGCGGATACTTGGCCTTGATAGCCTCGTAGAACTTTTTGAAACGTCCGGGATAGCTCGCTGAGTTGTCGAAGAAGTCCTCGTTGCCGATTTCGACATAATGGAGCGGGAACGGTGCGGGATGACCGTCCTTGACACGCTGTGCACCCCACTTGGTCTCGGGCCCGCCGACGACATACTCGATCTCGTCCAGGGCATCGCGCACGAAGCCGCCGACATAGTCGCCCGTGACATAGTCGCCGTTGAGCGTATAGCCGGCAAAGACTGCCAGGAGCGGCTCGGCACCGATATCCTCAGTCCACTCGAGGAACTCGAGGAGCCCCATGCCGTCGGTACTGGGATAGCCCCACGGACTCATGTGGCCCGGCCGCTCATCGGGATCACCTACGGTACGCTTCCAGTCGAAGCGGTTGCGGAAGTCGTTGCCCTCAACATAATTGCCGCCGGGGAACCGCAGGAACTTCGGATGCATAGCCCGCATCATCGTCATCAGGTCACGCCGCAGTCCGTTGGGCCGGTTGTTGAACGTCTCGGGGAAGAGCGTGACACGCGCCAGCCAGTACTTTCCGCCCTCATCCGCCGTGATGCAGAACTTCGTATCCTTTGTCCCCTTGACCGAAGCAGGCGCAGAAAGCAAGAAAGCATGCTGGCTCCATGTTTTTCCGATACCTGTGACCTGGGTACTGGCATAGACGGTCTTGCCATCCGTGCTGATGAGCGAGACCGTGAAAGAAGCAGGGGTGCTGCCGTCAGTCTTGGCATAGAAAGCACCGTTGTAGTGTTCGTTCGGACGTATGGGAAAGCCCCAGTAACCGTCATTGAGGAGCCGGGATCCCCGGGCTGCCTCCCACCGCAGTGACCTGGGATTGGCGCGGTTGATGCCCTCCTTCTGCTCGATAGCGATCTTGCTTGCGTCCGTGTCAGAGAGTGTCCAGAACTTCGGGCCTCCACTCTTCCATGGTGTTCAGGGGTTGGGCTGCTGTCCGTTCCGGTCTTCCTTGAAGGATGTGTTGCGGATGAGCTGTGCATAGAGTCCGCCCTCATAGGAATAGTTGATCTCCTCGGTCATCAGTCCATAAAGCGTCGGACTGACGGTTTTGTCGGCCTCGTCAAGATGCAGGGTAAATGTCGTCTGGGCAGGAAGCAGTGTGCTCAGTGCCAGGCTCATCCCTAAGGCCATTGTTCGTAAATTGCTTTTCATGGTTAACACAATTAAAGTGATGCCGAAAAATTAGGAAGAATATGCCTAAAAGACATTAGTGTTTGTATCATTTGGACTAGTAATAAGTTGCATACTCCGTGATAAACCGTTGTAAGACATACAAAAGATACAAATGAAAAGTTCTTTGAAACATTTAGATACATCTGGAACAAGTTAATACAATATCTTTGCAATGTCAATAATAACAATCAATATGAACAAGACATTATTATTTATCTTCTCGGCAATATTCTTTGCCACTAACGCCTGTGGACAGGTAAAGGAAGACTTCCAGCCAAGTGAACTGAACCAACCCGGGCAGCAGTATCCTATGGTCAACTCCCAGGGCTATGCTCGTTTTCGTATCAAGGCCCCTGGGGCTTCTTCTGTCAAGGTTACCCTGGGATTAGGTGGCAGTGGCGGCACCGAACTGACCAAAGACGCAGAAGGTGTGTGGACTGGTACGACAGCCGGACCTATGGACAAAGGGTTCCATTATTACCACATGATTATTGATGGTGCGGTGGTCAACGATCCCGGCACCAACAACTTCTACGGCTCATGCCGTTGGCAGAGTGGCATTGAGATACCGGCCTAATGAAGCGGGGCTTTTGATGTCTTCCTTTCCTCAACGGAGAGCTTATCTCAGTTCCCGAAAATTTTCTGTGTTTCTAAATTCATTTCCATGATTCTTTCCTCCTATATTTAATGTGCAGCACAGTGATGGTGCCGTAAGGTTACAGTGATGCGAGCCATAATTCATCATCGTCGATTGTGTCCTGCATCTTAATCCATTCGTCTTTCAGTTGAGGGTACATCTGCCAAAGTTTGACAAGTTGTTGTGTAATTTTACAAATGAAATTGAAGGTAAGATTATGGCACTATAAAAAAAGTGATATATCTCTTAATTATTTCATTTTATCTACCTTTCATTTTTACGCGACCTTTTCCAATTTCTTCATCACAGAGAAGATGAAAACGAAGCTGGCAAGGCAAAGACCGACAAGTACACCCCACACGCCGGATAGCGGAATGTTGTTCCAGAGATAAGCCGGTATCTGAACGAGGAAATTGCCAATAGCTGTAGCACCAAACCAGCAACCCATCATCACACCCTGATATTTCTGAGGGGCGACCTTACTGACGAAGCTGATGCCCATCGGGGAAAGGAGCAGTTCTGCAAAGGTCAAGACAAGATAGGTGCAGACAAGCCATAACGGACTCACGCGCTGTGGGTCATCGGCGGGATAACTGGCATGATAGCTCAAGCCGATAGATGCAATGATCATGATGATATAGCCGATGCCAGCCACAAGCATACCAAAACCAATCTTACGCGGTGCAGACGGCTCCCTGTGCTTCGAAGCCAGCCAACTGAAGAGTGCCATGCTGACAGGAGTAAGCATTACGACAAAGCAAGGGTTGAACTGCTGGAAGAGGGGCACATCCACGCTCACGGTCCCGTTAGCTGAGAGATTGTACTTATATCCCAAGAAAGCGGCACAGACGAGGATGACGAGGCCTGCGATGGTCTTGCCTTTAGAGGTCTTGCTCTGAAAGAGTGCGAAGAGAGCATAAACGAGCACGATAACGCCCAACAGGTTCGTCACGTCAAAGAGCATGCCCACGAGTCCATGAGCTGTAGTCTGCGTGAAGTCGCGTGCAAAATAAGTCAGTGTCAGGCCATTCTGATGAAAAGCCATCCAGAAGAAGATAACAACGGCAAAGACAAGGAAGAGAGCCACAAGACGACTATGAGTGTCGGCTTTCTCCTCGGGTGTTTCCTCATGAACCTCAGCCGTAAGTTTTGCTTCAGCTTTTCCGCCTTTCTTCTTTGTATTGATAACCTGTGCAAAGGTCCATCTGAAACCATAATAGACAGCGATAGAGACAACAAGTGACAGGCAAGCCACACCAAAAGCATAATGATAAGCTGAAGCCTCAGAAGCACCTAAGGCTGTCATTGCCCAGGCATGGAGCTTTGTGGCTGCCGTAGGTGCAAAGAGCGCACCGATATTGATAGCCATATAAAAGATGGAGAAACCAGCGTCACGCTGATCGGAATATTTAGGATCATCATAGAGATTGCCCACCATGACCTGCAAGTTTCCTTTGAAAAGCGATGTGCCCACACTGATGAGAAGCAGGGCAACTGACATGATCACGACAGCTGCCGCTCCTGCTCCCGCGGGGACAGCAAGAAGAAGGTAGCCGATGAACATCACAAGGATACCGAACGTTACGCACCTGCTGAAGCCTATCTTGTCAGCTACAGCACCACCTAGGATAGGCAAGAAATAGACAAGCATCAGAAATGTAGAGTAAACGGTACCTGCAAGGCCCTCACCCCATCCAAAATTAGCTTGTAGAAAAAGTACAAAAATGGCAAGCATCGTGTAGTAGCCAAAGCGCTCACCCGTATTAGCAAGGGCTAACGCATAGAGCCCTTTTGGTTGGTTTTCAAACATATACTTTAGTTTAATTTAATAGTTTATTTCATAATGTCCATGAGCCATCCTAACTTAATCATGATGGTCCCGTAGTTGCTTGAGCCGAAATAGTCGCGTTTAGAGTCGCCAAAGATATTGCCGAGACCGTAATAATAACGTGCCTCAAGCGTAAAACGCCCCAGATTCCTCGTTGCCAGTTCCATACCGATACCTGCAGCAATGCCATAATCGAACTTGTTCTCTACTTTCATCGTGTCCTGTGCCACGATGGTGTTGGCACGGTCTGTCATGTTGCGCTTATCCCAATCAAAATTGGACTTGGTGCTCTCGTTGATGTACACACCAAACTGTGGCCCGGCATTAACA
This sequence comes from uncultured Prevotella sp., assembly GCA_938023885.1. GTDB lineage: Bacteria > Bacteroidota > Bacteroidia > Bacteroidales > Bacteroidaceae > Prevotella. The sequence continues at coordinate 5,987 of CALJCU010000018.1, forward strand.
AAGAAGTTTACACCTTTATTCTCGCGCCCCCAAGCAAGATGAGCGAGGAAAGGAACCTGGATATAATTGACCGTCCGCTCGTATTTTTCTGGTTGTCCCGAGACAGAGTTTGTCACAGGTTGGTCACTCGTATCAAGAATATTCTCCCTCCAGCCCATCTGACTGAAATTTACCTCAGCCTGTACAGATGCAATGGTAGAGAAATATCTCTCTACAGTGTAGCGCACTGTGAATCCAAAATTCATACCGCCTTTCATGTTCTGCACAACCTTAGGCGTAAAACGGACAGAGGTCAGGTTATAGCCCGCATTACCTCCGATGGAGAGCGTATTACGGTGCTCGCCTATCTGCGCCTGGACAAACAGTGGAAAGCATAAGGCAATGAATAAAAGTCTATAAGATAATCTCATAAATATCAGTATGAAATAGCTTCCACATTACCATTGGGCAAGAAATGGATAAGCTGGAAGAACTCATTCTGCATACGGGCTGAACCGACCTGCTTAAACTGCAGAGGTGCCTGGACGGCCCGCCAACTGTTCTGTGTCTTCATGCCTCTGAAAGCCTTACCATACTTAGCAAAGCCGCGGAGGAAGAACTGAGCATAGTCGTAACCTGTCAGGGCAAAACGTGGAAGAGCAGCCTGCATGTCTGTCTTGAACCAACGGCGATAGCTCTCCGTCAACGACTGCGTACGTGGGTCTGCCGGGTTATAATAGAATGTAGAAGGAATATATGTATCACACTCGTGAAACTTGGCCTCATCAATGCCAAGATACATCATCCACTCTGTATATCCAAAGAGCTTGATCCGCAAGCCGGGCTTCTTTGCCTTCATGGCAGCGAGTTTGTTAAGTACCTGCGTCAATTCCGGTGAGCGACTTGTGTTGAGAATAACAACATTGGTCTTTGATGTGCTGAACTGCCTGGCAAAGGCATCATCGGTACTGTTCACATTCGTGATGCCATAACCGATATTCTGACTTCCTAAGCGTGTACGCAAACCGAAGGTGAATCCGCCCTTATCTGATGTCTTGTCATTACAATCAACAAAGACAGGATGACAGGAGGGAAAGAGCTTCAGAAATGTGTCGATGCTGCTGTTCGTCAGACGGTCTTTGCTCTGGTACACCTGGAAGATCTGTCTGTAAAGTGACACGTCATCTTCCGAGATAGAGAAAGGTATGACCATCATGATACCGCGGGCCTTACAGAACTCTGCCAAGGCGTGAACCTGTTTGCTGTACAGAGGGCCGAAGATGATATCACAGTTGGCCGCTCCCGCTTGCTGCATAAACGTTGTGATATCCGCATCAATGTTTACGTTCCACGCATGGATGTCAATGTTCATACCTTCGGCACGTAGCGAGTCGCACGCCATGAGCATGCCGCGATAGAACTCTGTCATACGCCGACCGTCACCGTCAACATTATGAAGCGGAAACATCACACCCACACGGACTGTCTTACCGGCATAAGGCTGGCGGACCGTAGACGATGTTGTGCGAATGGAGCCGCCCGGTGCTGAAGTTGCCTGCGTCGTAGTATAGGGGATAAGCACGTAACTGTCTTTCCTCAACTCATAGCCTTCCACCTTCATCTCAGGATTGGCTTCGATGAGCGCATCAACGGATATATTATATTTTTTGGCTATGCCATAGAGTGTGTCCTTTTTCTTCACCTTGTATTTGTCACGCCATTGCAGCGTCTGACAAAAGCCCTGAAAACAGAATAAGGAAGTTAACAGGATAAGTACGAAACGAACTGATATCTTCATTTCTGATGGTTATTATTACATTATTGCTATTTATTGTGCAAACTTACACAAAAATCACGACATACAAGCACCTTCCTTGGAAAAAGTTATGTAACTTTGCAATTCCACCAAAGGAAACGAATAAATATGAGGATAAGGATAATCTTCTGCTGGATTCTCGGGATGGTCATGACACTTCAGACCTTCGGACAATCAGCCACACCCTCTATCAACCCTTCTATGTCATATACCGGCAGTGGAGGCAGCGGACAGACGGGGATCACGAGCATCAACGAATCGGCTCCACTCACTGTAAACTTTACGAGTGGTGCCGGCGATACGGACGGATGGTCTTCTCACTACGAATGGCGTTTCTATAAACAAAGCCAACGCGACAGCCCTTATGTGGTACGTTATGAAGAAAACACATCGTTTACATTCACCGAATCGGGTGCATATCTCATTGAACTGTGGGCTACCTTCGTCAATGGCACCGACACAGTGAGCTATACAGACGAATACTGGAGCTCGGAGGGCTCTCCCCTGTCGGTCTCTGTCTATGAGAGCAAACTGGAGTTCCCCAATGCCTTCTCTCCTAACGGCGACGGCATCAATGATGTATACAAGGCCAAGGACGGCTACAAGAGTATCGTCGAGTTCCATGCCACGATTTTTAACCGATGGGGACAGAAGATCTATTCGTGGGATGATCCTGCTGGCGGATGGGACGGTAAGTTCAATGGCAGAAACGTCAGGCAAGGTGTCTACTTTGTGCTCGTCAAGGCGCGTGGGGCCGACGGAAGAAAGTTTAATATCAGAAAAGATGTCAATCTGCTTCGAGGATATACCGGGACACAAAACACAAGTGAATAAGTCAACAATATGAATCAAGAATGGATAACGGTTGAGGGCGCACGCGTCCACAACCTCAAGAATATAAACGTAAAGATCCCACGCAACTCACTTACAGTCATCACGGGACTGTCGGGTTCGGGAAAGTCATCATTGGCCTTCGACACCATCTATGCTGAAGGACAACGCCGTTATATCGACACGTTCTCTGCCTATGCCCGCAATTTCCTCGGCAACATGGAACGACCCGACGTGGACAAGATTAGCGGACTGAGTCCGGTCATCAGCATTGAGCAGAAGACGACGAACAAGAACCCGCGCTCCACGGTAGGAACGACTACGGAAATATACGACTACCTCCGTCTGCTCTTTGCACGTGCAGGAACAGCTTACAGTTACCTGTCGGGTGAGAAGATGGTGAAATATACAGAAGAGAAGATCATTGACCTCATCCTTAATGAATATGACGGCAGGCATGTCTTTATCCTTTCGCCGCTCGTCCGTCAACGCAAAGGTCATTACCGCGAGCTCTTCGAGTCAATGCGACGCAAAGGTTATCTCTATATCCGGGTAGACGGCGAAGTGAAGGAGATAACACGTGGCATGAAAGTAGACCGTTACAAGAACCATAATATAGAAGTCGTCGTCGACAAGCTCAAGGTTGAGGCTAAAGATGACGAGCGCCTGCGACATTCTGTTGCCACAGCTATGAAGCAAGGAGACGGCACGCTTATGATTCTTGACCACGAGACAGGTGAGACCCACAACTTCTCAAAACGTCTTATGGATCCCAAGACGGGGCTCTCTTACGGTGACCCCGCACCGAATATGTTCTCTTTCAATTCGCCTGAAGGTGCGTGCCCGCGATGCCACGGACTAGGAGTAGTCAACGAAATTGATCTCAAGAAAGTGGTGCCCGATGACAAGCTGAGCATCCACGACGGTGCCATCGTACCATTGGGCAAATATAAAAACCAGATGATATTCTGGCAGATAGACACTATCCTCCAGAAGTACGGATGCAACCTTAAGACACCATACAAAGACATTCCACAGGAGGCTATTGACGAGATCATGAACGGCTCCATGGAAAGCATACGCATCGACAAGAGCATCGTGCATACGTCGAGCG
>CALJCU010000019.1 GCA_938023885.1 uncultured Prevotella sp.
TTGTTACATTGTCAAAGCTACATGGATGGTGGGGACAAGGAAACGGTAAACACAACACTCTATATCAACAAAGGGTTAGGCAACTTGCCTGTTGATGCGAAGCTGACAACAAAATATCTATGGAATCGTGTTGAGATAGCATATAGTGCCGTACCCTACACGATGCTGACCGGGGACTTAAAAGCTGACTTAACGCTCAATTCGCGTTTTAGAAATCCGTTTAACTTAGAATTTGATGGGTTGTACAATAAATTGACTGACAAAGTTTCAGGCTTAGACATCGATACCGGCGACAAAGAGTATGGTGGAACAGCCAAGATTATATTTGCCAAAAACAAGCTCTCATGTTTTCTCACTGGAAAGTGGAATAAGATTGAGAATGATAATGGGAGCAAGATTGTGAGAGACATGGATTTCTTCATCTCCTATAAGATAAAGGAGTTTACGTGCACACTTTCCGGTTCGAACATTTTCCATCTCAATGGCATTCATTGGTTAAGACAGACTGTAACTCCGGCATACACTTCCTATGTTCGGTACAAACAGCACTCGGGGAATATTCTGTTGTCCCTGAAGTATGAGTTATGATTACACTTGTTGATTACTCCCGAAATTGATCTGTTTTTCCTTGTTCATCTGTAATCCCGATGCTATTAATCAATCTGCGTCTTCGGCCAATTGACGAGGAAGAGCTTGTCACGGGCACGTGTAAAGGCTGTGTAGAGCCAGTGGATATAATCGGGTGTCAGCATGTCGTCGGTCATGTATCCCTGGTCGAGGTAGACATGGCGCCACTGTCCACCCTGGGCTTTGTGACAGGTCACGGCATAGGCGAACTTCACCTGGATGGCATTGAAATGTTTGTCTTTGCGCAGTGCCTCCATGCGCTCGGGTTTGGTTGGAATGTCCTGATAATCCTCCATAACGGCATTGAAGAGCTTTTCGTTCTGCTCCCTCGTCAGGGCCGGCGCCTCACTCGAGAGGGTATCAAGGATGATCGTTGTATCGAGTTCCTGATTATTGAGGTCGGGGAACAGAAGGGTGGCATCGGCGAAATGGAAGCCGTAGAGATTGACGAAGTTACGTACGCGTCTGACAACACATCGGTCACCGTTGGCGATGAATGTCTCTTTCTGGCTGTTGTCGCCTGGGTAGCCCGTATTGTTGTTGCTGATGTACTTGTTTTTGACGACCATGAGCATGTCACCCGTGGAGAGAGTCTCCTCACGGTCCAGGATAGTGTTGCGGATGCCTTGGTTGTAGATGTTTGCACGTTTATTGGAGCGTGTGATCACAATGGTGTCGTCTGTTCCGACGTTGCTGTAGCTCGTGGCGAGGTTCTCGATGAGTTCATTGCCGGGCATGACGGCGATGTCTTCAAAGCCGGCTAAGCGTATCTTCGGCAGTTGCGTCATCTCACTGTGTGTGATCATCCTGCGGATCCGTGTAGCGTTGTAGAGAATGCCGGAGCCTTCATCTTGCCGGAGCACCTCATCGAGGTCGCACTGGTAGACGATGAGACCATAGTCCTCCAGCTCCTGTGCTGACAGTGCCGGAGCCTCTTCCTCGCCGACAGGTGGCAATTGCGCCTTGTCGCCGATGAGCAACAGCCGGCAGTTGTTGCCGTTGTAAACGTACCGTATGAGGTCGTAGAGCACGTTTCCCGAGCCGAAGCCGCTCTCTCCCGCGCTCCCGTTGCCGATCATCGAAGCCTCGTCGACGGCGAAGAGCGTGTTTTTATGAACGTTGAAGTTCAGGTCGAAGGAGCCGTTCACACCCGTGAATTTTTTCTCGCGGTAGATGGTGCGGTGGATGGTCGATGCCGGCATGCCGCTGCTCAGGGAGAAGACCTTGGCGGCACGGCCTGTGGGCGCCATGAGCACGAGGTGCTGGCCCAGGGTGTGGAGGGTATAGACGATGGCAGCAGCCAAGGAGGTCTTGCCCGTTCCTGCGGAGCCGCGCAGGGTCATCACTGCTTCCGTGTGACGGTCGGCAAGGAACCGGGCAAAAACCGTCAATGCGTTGCGCTGGTCAGAGGTGGGGGAGAAGCCGAGGTTGCCGACGATGCGGTCGATGAGTTCGCGGGTTTTCATCGGAGCAGGGAGAAGTTGACGCTGCCATAGCTCCGGTGCTCGATGAAATGGGGATCCTGGGAGAAGTCATAGTTCTTGCCGTGTTCGAGGACGAAGATGCCGTCGGTTTTCAGCAGGTCATTGTCGAAGACGAGTCTGGGGAGAGAGGCGAGGTTGTCCAGGGTGTAGGGCGGGTCGGCGAAGATGAAGTCGAACTGCCCGCGGCATTTCTTCAGGAACCGGAACACGTCGCCGCGGATAAGGACATTGTCGGTCGTGCCGATCTTCTTCATGCACTGTGCGATGAAGGCGGCGTGGTCACGGTCTGCCTCGACGCTGACGACCGGCGTGCATCCGCGGGAGAGCATCTCGAGTGAGATGCTGCCTGTGCCGGCGAAGAGGTCGAGGGCGGCGGATCCGTCGAAGTCGATATATCCGTTGAGGACATTGAAGATATTCTCTTTGGCAAAGTCGGTGGTAGGACGCGCCTTGAAGGTACGTGGGATGTCGAAACGACGTCCTTTATATTGTCCGGTGATGATGCGCATATTTTTAAGCCAGTAATGCTGATATCATGTCAAACGTGATGCCTTTCTCCTGCGTCAGTGGGACGTTGCTGAAACTTGCCGCAGCATTGATAACGGCTACCATCTGCACGTAGATACGGAGGGCTTTGAGGAGGTTGTCCTTCTCCGGGATGTTACCGGCGAGGAAGAGCCCGTCGTGTATCTGGTCTAAGGCCAGCTGCTTCCACACGAAGAGGATGAAATAGACCATGTCCTTGATGGAGTGGGTCTCGTAACGGTTGTAGAAGATGAAATGGTTGCGCTCGAAACTGAAGATCTC
>CALJCU010000020.1 GCA_938023885.1 uncultured Prevotella sp.
TGTATCGGTGGCGAACATCACTTCCGGGCCTATATTGGGGTAGTGGTCTTCTACAATCGTACCGTCGAAGTCAACTGCTATTTTTGCCATTGTTTACCAGTGTCTATTTCTTGATGGAATGATCGTTGTCTTTTCCATAATCACTGTATCCATAGTGATAGCCTCCATAGCCGTAGGAATAATGATGACCATAGCCATAATGTCCGTAGCCATAGTAGTAGCCATATTGCCGCTTCGACATATCGATACCGTTGATGACGATGCTGACGTTGGGGAGCCGGTTCTCTCCGGCGAGATCGTTGATGATGCAGAAGTCGCGCTTTGACGTGTAGTCGGTGCGGCAGACGAAAATTGTTGCATCGGCGACTCTGGCGATAGAGATGGTGTCGGTGACAAGGCCGACAGGCGCTGAGTCGATGATGATGATATCGTAATGCTCTTTCAGCGTATTTATGATGATGTCAAGGCTCTGCCGTGCGATGAGCTCCGTAGGGTTGGGAGGAACAGGACCCGCGGGCATGATAAAGAGGTTGTCATGTTTTCCGGAGGGTTCAATCTGCTCCTGAATCTGCTCCCATGCCGGTTGATCTATTCTCAGCAGATTAGTGATGCCTGTCTTCTTGTCGCTAATCCCGAAAATGTGCTGCAGTTTAGGCTTACGGATGTCCAGGCCTATAAGCAGCACTTTTCTACCGAGAATGGCGAACGACATAGCGAGGTTACTGGAGATGAACGTTTTTCCTTCTCCCGAGATAGAAGAAGTACAGACGATCACTTTCTCTTTCTCTTTGAGCATGAACTCGATGTTGGAGCGCATGCTGCGGAACACCTCTTCCATTGCATTGTTGTGGTTCTCCTTGACGACGATCTCACCATCTTTCAGTGCACTCTTTGAGGCGAGGGCTACATCTGCGAGGACAGGTAGCGACGTGAGCTTCTCCACGTCCTCACGACCGCCTATCTTATAACGGAGCAGGCTGAGGATATAGATGACGGCGAGCGGTATGCCTATACCTGCAGCGAGTGCCGTCGTCATGACCGTCTTTCCCCGGGTGCTTACTACGCCGTTGGTCTGTGGCCCGTCGATGATACGTCCCTTGTCTGCTGTGGCGGCGAGGGAGATGGAGTTCTCCTCACGTTTCTGCAGCAGGAGGAGATAAAGTCCCGACTTCACTTCCTGCTGTCGGCCTATCTGAGTAAGCACGCGCTCTTGTTCAGGAGCCTGTCCCACTTCTCCCTGGTACTTGCCATACTGCCGTTGCATGCCACTGCGTTGGATATCCATACTCTTACGCACTTGCTGTAATGTTGAGCTGATAGCTCTGTGCAATTGGTCGAGCTGTGTGGTGAGCGGCGTGACAGCCGGTGAATTCTCACTGGCGCTCTGCAGGAGCAAGTTGCGTTTCTGTACAATGGCATTATAGGTACCGACAAGCGAGGTGACAGACCCGTTCTCAATGCCTACATTGCTTGGTAACAGCTGATATCTGTTTGCCGGATTGTTGAGGAAGGAAGACATCTCATCGAAGAGAGCAATCTGCGTGTTGAAATTGGCTAATTTCTCATCGTAGGAACTCACCTGGGAGAATGCGTTCGTGGCATTAGTCTTAAGCTCAACCATACCATGACTTTTCTTATAACTCTCCAGATGTCCCTCAGTACTGCCTAATTCCTCGTTAAGTTTCTCGATGCGTTGGTTGATAAATTCCTCTGTGCGTTTAGCTACTTCGTTCTTGTCCTCATTGGCCTGAGCGTTATAGCACACAATGAGTTCCCGCAAATAGTCTTTGCCTCTTTCGGGGTTCTCATCATCGATAGTAAGGTTGGCAATGGCTGTCGCACGGGAATCGGGCAGTGCCTTGAAGCGTCCTTGGAAATCGTAAGCGGCCTGGTCGGGTGTCTCGACGATGGCATCCATCTTCCAGTCGCTACCCATGGCGAATCCGTCATTAAGATTCAGGGTGAGAACACATCCGTTGGCTCCGATCGTTACAGGCAGACTCTTTACCGTCCGGTCGACATTCGGAGCAGTGATGTTGTATTCTCCATTCTTGTGCTCCACCTCAACGGTAAAGGCTCTGCCAAGTCTTTCAGCGTCAGTGAGACTTACTCTTACCGTGACGGGCTGTTTTTTATAGAGCAATGTCTTCTTAAGCTTACCGACAGAGTAGTAGCTCACGTAGAGATTCAAATCTATGACTGCCTGCTTGGCAAGCGTATGTGTGCTCAGAATCTCCAACTCGTCATCGAAGCCATTGGACATGGTGACCTGTCCCATCGTCTCTGACCGAAGTCCGCCGCCGCTGGAATGGTTGTCATTGTCCTTAATGAATACTTTCTCGCTGACATTATAAACGGTCTTGATATACCGGACATAAGCCTCGCCGATTCCCAGACAGACAATGAGCGAAGCCACAATCCACTTCCAGTGGATGATAACCATTAAGGTAGCCTGTTTCAGCGTGTCAGTGAAGAGTTGCGGATGTTGTTGACTCTTGTCTTTTGCAGCTTTATTACTTGTGATATTATTTGCAGCTGTATTCGTATTTGTTTGTTCCGGTATCATTCTCGTTCCGATATTTTTCTATCGTTGTTTGATAATTGTTGTTTGGCTATCTTATGAAAAAGATTATATAGTCTCTTCTGCCAGCAACATTAGATATTTTCCATATTCGTTCTTTGCCATCGGCTTTGCATCCTCCAGAAGCTTCTCTTTACTGATCCACCCTTGTTTGAAAGCGATCTCCTCGAGGCAAGCCACCTTCAGTCCCTGTCTCTTCTCTATGACCTCAATGAAGGTGCCGGCTTCAGCAAGACTATCCTGTGTGCCGGTGTCGAGCCATGCGAATCCGCGCTGCAGAGGCTGAACCCTGAGGTTGCCTTTGTTGAGATACTCCTGGTTGACAGATGTGATCTCCAACTCACCTCTGGCACTCGGCTTGACGTTTTTAGCTGTTTTCACGACGCTATTGGGATAGAAATACAATCCTATTACGGCATAGTTGCTCTTCGGACGCCGGGGCTTCTCTTCGATGCTCAGGCAGTTGCCATTCTCATCGAACTCAGCCACGCCATAGCGCTCAGGATCATTAACCCGGTAGCCGAAGACCGAAGCCAGGCCTTCGTCAGCGAGACGTACGCTCTTGGCCAGCAAGCTGCTGAAGCCGGCTCCATAAAAGATATTGTCGCCTAAGACAAGGCATACGCTGTCGTCACCGATAAATTCTTCTCCGATAAGAAAAGCTTGTGCAAGGCCGTCGGGGGAAGGCTGCACAGCGTAGGACAGTTTCACACCAAACGGACTTCCATCGCCAAGGAGACGCTCGAAGGACCCGATGTCCTGTGGGGTAGAGATGATGAGAATGTCGCGAATCCCGGCAAGCATGAGCACAGAAAGAGGGTAGTAAATCATCGGCTTATCAAAGATTGGAATCAGTTGTTTACTGATGCCTTTGGTAATAGGGTAGAGGCGTGTTCCCGAACCGCCTGCCAATACGATGCCTTTCATAATCAAACTTATTGATTCTAATTCTATGGGCAAAGTTACTCATTATTATTCGTATTTACT
>CALJCU010000021.1 GCA_938023885.1 uncultured Prevotella sp.
GCATCCGCAGGCTCGTTGAGGCACGCGCCACCTGCATGGAAGCTTTTGTTAGAGCCATGTAACTGATGTCTCTGAAAGGATGGTAGCTGTCATAAGGCTGGATGCCATAACGTTCCATGAGGTGAAGCGTCATCGGCATCATCCCGCGCAACGACACCTTCTCACGACCCCGGGTGAGGTAATAGGTGCGTGCCTGGTCCTGCAGCCACAGCCGTGCGAGGTAATCGGGTGAGAGGTTCACGGAGTCACCGAGTTGCAATTGCTCTGTCTCTATCGTGGCTAGCATGGCATAATCCCAGCACAGTCCGCTCTGCCCCTGGTCCTTGACAGGAGTCGTCTTCAGCATCACATCGTTGTGGAAGGCATAAGACTTCGTTGGCTCGTGATGAGAACAGGAGACAAAGAGTAAGGAGAAAATGAATATTAGAAGAAAAGAATGTCGCATAATTATAGTGGAGTTACTGGTATCGCCGTTTGGTCGGATCTCAGTGGTGATAGCCACTGCAAAATTAGAAAATTATTATCATTCTTGCTCATGCATGGCACTTTTTCTTATTCAATGACATGCAGTATCAAAACTTTTGCTTATATTTGCCACATAAACAATTTATAAAAACAGGAAGCGCTATGATGCAGGATCTTATTGATACTCTCCGCGATGGACAACGCACGCTTGTCGTATTGCACGACGGGCACATCTGTACTTTTGACGGCCAGGGCGTACGTCGTCTGTATAACATTATGAACGATGAGCCGGAACTGCTCTACGATGCCAAAGTAGCAGCCAAGGCCGTTGGGCGTTCCGCCGCCTCGATGATGGTCGACGGTGGCGTCGTCGAGGTCTATGCTGAGTATATCTCTCAGCAGGCCTACGACACGCTGACAGAGGCTCGCATCAAAGTGAGTTTCGACAAGAAACTAGAACATGCTGACTTCCTCGATGTGTGGAGGAAATTGGGAGAATAATAAGGTCCCGGCCTTGCATTCGTTATCTATTGTATCATTAGCAGTTATTTTTATGTGTCATGATGTCGAGCACCATGTCGTCGGTGGGGGTCATGGCTTCCTTGCCGATGGACGTGAGGTTATGAATGCTCTTGTCCACATCGTTGTCGACGATACCTTCCGCTGATGTCACCTGATGGTGCTGCATGGAGAGCAGGGCAGAGAGAAGGGCCGAAGACACACCTGAACAGATCTTGATGCTGCATGACGGCTTGGCACCATCGCAGATCATACCTGTGAGATTGGCTACCATGTTCTGGATTGCTGCGCACACACGGCTGTAGTCGCCTCCCATGAGGTAGACGATGCCGCAGCTTGCGCCTGTACTTGCCACGACACAACCACAGAGGGCGGACAACGTGCCGAGACTCTGTTTGATATAGATGGCGGTGAGGTGAGAGAGTGTGAGGGCACGGATGAGTTCCTCCTCTGTGTTCTCATTCTCTTTGGCGAAGACTGCTACAGGGTTCGTGGCACAGATGCCCTGGTTGCCGGAGCCACTGTTGCTCATCACCGGAATCAGGGCTCCACCCATACGCGCGTCGCATGCCAGGGCTGTCTCTGAGATGATATGCGAGAAGATAGAGTCGCCGAAGATGCCGTGGCTCAACGGGCGGTCGATGGTCTTTCCGAGGCAGTGACCGTAGTTGCCCTTCTTGCTTTCTTCTGCCGCATGGATGTTGTAATCACGGGCAGAGAGCATGAAACGGATCTCGTCAAGAGGTGTTGTCGTAGCGAACTCCCACACCGTTTTCATGTTGAGGTTCAACGGCTGCTGTTGTTGCTCTCTGCCTACACATTTACGCTTGTCGAGCAGTACCTTGCCGTTGCGCTCCTCATAGACGAAGTTCGTATGGCTCCCGGCGATGATAGCCGTGGCGGAGTCGTCGCATGCGGTGCAGGTCACCTCGATATAGAGTTTCTCAGAGATATTTTGTTTGAGTTTGATGTCGATACGCTTCGGGTCACTGATAAACTGTTTACTTTCTTCGAGCGTCTCGGGCGTGATGTCTTTGATGACCTCGAGCTGGTACTGACTCTTTCCGACGATGGCACCGAGGGCCACGGCAATAGGCAGGCCTATCATACCTGTTCCGGGGATACCCACCCCCATGGCATTCTTCAGCATGTTACCACTGAGCAGCACCTTGATGTGTTCCGGACGCTTGCACAGGTCTTCTGCAGCACGTGCCGTGCAGAGGGCTACAGCCATCGGCTCTGTGCAACCCATGGCAGGTACCACCTGTTGGTGGATCAGTGTGATGATCTGTTCGCGTATCGATTTATCAAGCATTAATGTTTAGTATTTCATCCGTTGTTTCTCCCTCTTCTCTCCTTGTTGTTTAATATAATCACGCCTTTTCCCCTTGGGGGAGGGATGTGGGCTTTCTATTTATTTTTATACTTGTCCAATCCCTTGTTTAGGAAGTCGAGGTAGTCCGGAATATCCTCTTTATATGAGAATGAGCCGGAGAGCACGTTTCCCTTGTTG
>CALJCU010000022.1 GCA_938023885.1 uncultured Prevotella sp.
ATCTGTATAGCTGCTGCCAACGGACAGATATGCATTCTTAGCTGGAAGAAGATAAGTAGATCCACTCTTTGGAGCCACAACACCTTTAGCATACTTTCCATCAGGCAGATAAAGTCCGCTGCCCACATTATCGTAATATAGGCGGAGCGTCATGCCTGCTGTGGCATTGGCAAATTTACTCTTGTCAATCTTCTGACTGTGTGTCTTTCCCGTAGCATCCGCAGTCCAGTTGATTTTCTGGCTGCCAAACCACAGTACAGTACTTGCATTGCCACGTCCAGAGCCGTCAACCGTTGGAAGGTGATGATTGAGATCGACAGAGGTAAAGGTAAAATTGCAACCTTTCACAATAAATCCCCCGGATTTAATCTCTGTTGCCATCGCCTCCGTGACATCAAAGGACACTGTCGTGGGTTCTGTAAGTGATACAGCCGAGGCATCAGTAAGACTTCCCCAGGATCCATTGTTAAGCATGAGCCGGGCATTCGAACCGTCAATGCCTGAGACTGAGACGAGGATCTGATCACCGACGACAACCTGACCGGCAGTGGATGCAGAGATGACCTGATAACCCGTCCAACTACCTGTAGCCTGCGTTCCAGACCACAAGTTGATCTTGATACTTGTCGTTGATGCATTGACGAGGAATGCAAAGAGCAACGGCGGGAAAAACATTAGAAGTCGTTTCATAAAATTTTGAATAATAATGGGTAACACCCTCAAGAGTATTGGTTTTGATTGGTGCTGCAAAGTTAGGCATTAATTCCGACAGAGGGTAACACAATATTATCCAAACGTGGCACTTTTGTACAATAATGATTTTATAACAATATAAACTAAAACGGTGCCGAAACATAACTGTCTCGGCACCAGAAGAATATTATTTTTTTAAATATTTACCTTTACTTACTGTGCTCAGGCACGATAGCGAAGTACACGGCATCGTGGTCGGTGAGGTTTTCCATGTAATGGCTGTGTCCCATCGGGCAGTAATGGCACTGACCGGTACGGCACTCCTCCACCCTATCATCATAGTGGAATGTCAGCGTGCCACTGATGACAAAAATAATCTCCGAGTTACCGACATGTGTATGCAAGCCGGAAGATGCACCCGGACAGAGTGTCGAATACATAATCTTCACGTGACCATCAACATAGTTGCGCGTGTTGAGACGGCCTTCCCCACCCTTGAATCCCGTCAGATGAGCCTCCGGAATCTTCTCAAAATCTATTATCATAATGTTTCAATTACAAACCATTAACACCCATCACCCATGCCCATCACCCTTCTTTTTTAGGTGACAGCTTATCAACCTCGTCAAGCCACAATGCCGAAACGGCATCAGACGGCATACGCCAGTCACCACGTGGTGAGAGCGTGACGGAGCCCACCTTAGGTCCATCGGGGAGACAAGAACGCTTAAACTGATGATTGAAGAACCTGCGGCAGAATGTCTTAAGCCAGTGAAGGATGACCTTGTCGCTGTAATGCCCCACTCCTTCCTCTTGTGGCATGCTCCCGCCAAAGGCTTTCTTTGCCAACATGAAAATCTTACGCGGGCTGAAACCGTTGCGAAGGAAATGATACAAGAAGAAATCGTGAAGTTCATAAGGACCAACAATATCTTCTGTCTTCTGTTGGATATCACCATTATCGTCAGCCGGAATAAGTTCTGGTGAGATCGGTGTGGCGATAATTTCGTAAAGAGTAGAGGCTGACTTCTCGTCTACGGTCTGAGCCGCATATTTGACAAGGTACCTGATGAGCGTCTTAGGGATAGAGGCATTGACACCGTACATCGACATATGGTCACCATTGTAAGTCGCCCAACCGAGCGCCAACTCGGAAAGGTCGCCTGTGCCAATGACCATGCCGCCGAGTTTGTTGGCAAGGTCCATAAGGATCTGCGTGCGCTCACGTGCCTGAGAGTTCTCATACGTGACGTCGTGCACGTCGGCATCCTGACCTATGTCCTCGAAATGCTGAAGCACCGCCTTAGAGATGTTCACCTCACGGATGTCTACTCCCAAGCTCTGCATGAGACTCACGGCATTGCGATGTGTGCGTCCTGTTGTACCGAAGCCCGGCATCGTGACACCCACGATACCCTTGCGGTCGAGATTGAGCTTATCGAACGTCTTGATACACACAAGCAGTGCCAGTGTGGAGTCAAGGCCTCCGCTGATACCGATGACCACCGTTTTGGCATGAGTATGGACGATACGCTTGGCAAGACCCATCACCTGAATATTGAATATCTCTTCGCACGACTTCTGCATATCGCTGTCGGCCGGGACAAACGGATGAGGATGGACGTAACGTTCCAACA
>CALJCU010000023.1 GCA_938023885.1 uncultured Prevotella sp.
TCCTTCGATCTTATTGAAAATCTATAGATCTTGCATTCTCGTGATTAAGACAAAAAATATTTTCTTCTGGCTGACTGAATTCAAAGGAATGTCGAGCTGAACAACAGAAATCCAGTCCGTATAATGAAGAAGAACGTGAAGAATTCCGTCACTTGTCACACCATAGCTTCCAGCAATGGTAAAGACGGGATTGATACCATTTAGTCTTCCACGTTCCATAATCGAATAGACAGGGAAAACCCTGGTTTTTATTGCTGACCAAACCTTATTATAAATTGGCAGGCAAACAGTATCTCCATTCTGAACATAGCTGAACATTAACTCTCCTTTATAAGTTGATTTCCTCACTGATATTGACGACCATCCCAAATCATTCTTCTTCAAAGCGAAAGAAAGAGGTGTAAAAACAGAATCATTTATAATCTTTCCTTCTACAGTCGGCAATTCATAACTGTCCATATGCCGATGATAAAGACTGACACATTGAGAAGGCTTCAGCGGAGTGCCAGATACAAAGGGAATCAGCTGTCTCCAAATAAGGCGGCGTTGCCGTATACCATCTATTGCCGAACATTCGGTGATAACCACAACCATGTCCTTGTCCGGGATGAGCAGGATGTATTGCCCATAGGCACCATCAGCACGTGAAGCTCCTGGGTATTCGCAACACCGCATCTGATAACCGTAACCGAATAAGCCATTGTCTACCACCTTCTCTTTCATCGCTTTCACCCAGGCAGTAGGGATATGCTGACGGCCTTTCCACAATCCATCATGAAGCAACAGAAGCCCAAATTTGGCAAGGGACTCTGTTTGAATGCGCAATCCCCAACCACCAGTATTGTAACCCTCAGGGCTAATCTCCCATTGAACATTGTCAATGTTCAATGGCTCAAATATCCTAGGTCTTAAATATTCAAGAACCGATTTCCCCGTGGCTTTCTGTAAAATGGCACTCAAAAGGTAAGTGCACATGGAATCATATTGAAATTTCACACCAGGTCGTACCATTGGCTTAGAGAGCCACACTGTGGTCCAGTCATCCGTATCATTACGCATTGTCCAGTCCAGCGTTATGCCTGATGACATTGTCAAGAGATTGCGGACCGTTAATTTATTATAGTACGGAGAGAGATTTTTTACATGCGGAAAGAAATCTGAGACTTTGGTGCTCAACTTCAGCTTGTGATCCTCAATGGCAAGACCGATTGCAACAGCCACGAAGGTCTTCGAGCAAGAATACATCGTATGAAGGCTCTCCTTGCTCCATGGCGAAGGATATGTTTCACCAACAACGCTATCATGACGTATGATCATGACACTGTGAATACTTATCTTTGGAAGTGACATCAGAGAATCTACCAAACGAATTACCTCGAAAGAAGATATCCCTACTCGCTCAGGCTCTGTACGAGGAAGATCACCAGTCTTTCCTGCAACAGTCAAGGCATACGCCATTAGCAGGATCTACAGCAACAACATTCTACATTTTCTCATATTCCGAATAACCTTAGATAAATATTATTTGAAGTCCACAAGAAATGATACCAAGTCATCATTTTCCTTTAACCCGAACTTTTTCCTCAGCCTATATCGAGCGCCTTCCACTCCCCTAACGCTTAACCCCGTAATCTCGGCAATCTCCTTGGTAGTTAGATTTAACCTGAGATAAGCACAGAACTTAAGATCGGTTGCAGTCAATATCGGATACTTTTCTCGCAGATGACGAAAGAACTGTTTGTGGATAAGGTCAAAGTTCTCCTGGAATATTTTCCAGTTCTCGCTGTTTCTTCCATTCTTGTCAATAACATTGTCCATAGCAAGGGATGCAATCTCTTTACCCTTGTCTTGAAGTTGCTGTTCAAGGAGTTGTTTCTGCTGCATCTCTATGATACGCTGCTTTTCAGAAAGCTCAAGTTCCTGGCGCATTTTTTCAGCCTCCATTGCTCTCATCTGTCTCT
>CALJCU010000024.1 GCA_938023885.1 uncultured Prevotella sp.
CATCGTTTCCAGGCTTTTACTTCCATTTTTCTCTGCGGCCATATTAAGGTTAGTTAAAATGACAAAAGCAAAGGTGCTGTCGTATTTGACAGGAGAAAAAAAACAGAGCAAGCGGGAATTGACTATGTGAAAGTTCAGATCTAGTTGAATCCACCAGAGAAAGAGCCTGTGAACAGACAAGCAGATGGAAATATTTTGCTGCTTAAAAAAATAGAAATTGTGCGGTAAATTGTTGCGGGTAATGAGTATATTCCTTATCTTTGCATAATGAAAACCATAAAAAGTAATTGCTGTGTCTATATCTTCTATTTTAACGATGTGTTCTCTGTCCCCTCCTTCACCCGACAGCGTGGAGACGTGATGAAGCAGAATGACAGTTATCAGTCGCACTTGCCCAAAAAGTGAGTGCTCTCTTTTTGTGTCATTGTCTCGAAAACAAGAAAAACCAAGTAAAACAAGGCTGAAATAACCAAAAACAGCCACAATTATTTTCGTATGAAAAAAACATTCCTGTTATCATTATTTATGTTGTTTCTGACGGTCGCCGGAGCAGCATCGAGGGCCGACTATGCCCAGGTGGTGCCTGTTCCCGACAAGATTGTTTATAACGCTAAGGGCGGTGGCTACATGCTGTCATCTGCCACTGTCATCTCTTACACTTCTGGCAATGCCGACATGGAGCGCAACGCCCGGTTCCTTGCTCAGTATGTGAGGGACATGACGGGACTAAGCCTGACGGCAACAGCCGTGAAGAGCAGGGCGAAGGATGGCATCAGCCTCGTCCTCAACCCGAGGGCCAAGCTCGCCCCCGAAGCTTACGAGATAGTCGTGGATAAGAAAGGAGCGACCATTACCGGCAGGACGGCGGCCGGAGGCTTCTATCGCAAGTCACTGCCGGTCCTTCAGAGCACAGAGGACGTAGTGCTGCCCGCTGCGCGTGTAGAGGCTGTGCCGCGCTTCGGCTACCGCGGTATGATGCTCGACTGCTCCCGTCATTTCTTCCCCGTGAAGTTTGTCAAGGAATATATCGATTTGCTGGTCCTTCACAACATGAACCGTTTTCACTGGCACCTCTCCGACGACCAGGGCTGGCGTTTCGCCGTTCCTGGCTATCCGAAGTTGACGGAGGTCGGAAATATCCGCTATTGACGCAAATCGGGGCACGACGTGACAGTACTCTTTCGATACCCTACACCCAAATTTACGACCATGAACCCGTCACGGGCTATTACACGCAACAGGAAGCCCGCGACATCGTGAAGTATGCAGCCGACCGTTATGTTACCATCGTGCCAGAGGTTGACATGCCCGGTCACATAATGGCAGTCCTCGCCTCCTATCCTGAGCTGGGCTGTACGGGCGGTCCTTACAAGACTGGAGAGTTCTGGGGCATCTATCCCGATATCCTCTGTGCGGGCAACGGGAAGGTCTATACTTTCATTCAGGCCGTGCTCGACCATGTCTGTGATCTCTTCCCAGGACAGTATATCCATATCGGTGGTGATGAGAGCCCCCGTGTGCGTTGGGAGCACTGCCCGAAATGTCAGGCTATGATCATGAAGCTCGGACTGAAGGACAAGGATGGACAGACCAAAGAAGCTTTGCTGCAGGGCTACTTTGCCAACCGTGTGCAGAAATATCTGGAGACCAAAGGACGGAAAGTTATCGGCTGGGACGAGCTCTTGGGCTGTGATGTCGACACCTCCGCCACCATCATGTCATGGCGTGGCGCTGAGCCGGGAGCCACGGGCGCAGCCTTGGGTCATGATGTCATCATGTCTCCGACGACCTCTCTCTATTTCGATTACTGCCAGACGAGAGATGCCGGGACGGAGCCTCCTACTATCGGAGGCTTCTCTGATGTGAAGAACGTCTACAGCACGGAGCCTGTGGCTCCGCAGCTTGATGCCAAGGCCAAGGCACATATCATCGGTGTGCAGGCGAACCTCTGGACGGAGTATATCACCTGTCCCAACCAGGCTGAATATATGGTCCTGCCGCGTATGGCGGCACTGTCTGAAGTGCAGTGGCTGCAATCCGATAAGAAGGACTATGAGGCTTTCAAGAAGCGTGTCGGTTCTCTTCGCCATATCTATGAGCTCTACGGTTACACTTATGCCCATCATCTCTGGCCCGACGAGTTCCGGAAAGAAGCAAGGCAGTACTGATCATTCAATACCTGCTTCCTAAGAACTTCAATGATGTTCAAACAGCTGTTTATTCTTTTCTCTTTTTTGTCGCTGCCTCTTTTCTCCTCTGCCCGTCAAATGACGGTATCTTACCGTGATGCTTCTCTTCCCGTGGACCAGCGTGTCAGTGACTTGCTCTCATGCATGACATTGGAGGAGAAGATCGGACAGTTGCGGTGTGCATTAGTCTGGAACTGTTACGACAGCATCGACTGGATACAGGATGGGAAAGACCAGGAGCGGGACATGGAGTATAAAGAGTTGCTTCAGTGCGTGTATGATGAGATCGCGAGATAGCAGACCGCCTCGACGTCAGTCGCCGGACGGTAGAGACGCATATTTCTGCGGCGTTGAAGAAATTATGGAGGCTCGCTCCGTTGTTGTTTCTGCTCTGTATCTCAGACGGACACGTTTGAAAGATGATATTTATCTTTCAATATATGCTCCTACATTCGAGATGCACAACGGCCCACGGGCATCGTTGAAAACCACACGCAGGCCTTGGGTTGTGATATTCTCCGTAAGCCGCAGAATGCGCTTGAAGCCGATAGTTGTCGTTGCCTCGTCACAGGGAACGGCTGTCCAGGTGCCATTGTTGAGATACTCCACAGTGAAACGCTTGATCCGCTGCCCTAGAGGAATGTATTCCTGAAGGAGGATACGGTTGATGGTCTGGGCCTGAGGCAAGGAGAACGTCAGGGTGCCGGATGTGACCCCGTCGGCAGTAGCCCAATAATTGTCATAGTCAGCTTTCAGAACGTTCTTGGCATTGTAGGAAGTCCCTCTTTCGTCGGAGGCTTTTACCGTTGCTCCGTCGAGCAGATTGTTGCTGAAGGTTGCTTCAATAATCTTGTGGAATTGGACAAGACTCGTCGAGTCGGCAGCGGAGATACGTCCATGAATATTCACGGGTACGTTCAGTAGGAGTGTCGCGTTGCGTCCTACGCTTTTGTAATAGAGGTCAACCAACTGAGCAGGCGTGAGCACCTTCGACTCGTTGGTCGTGCTCCAGAACCAGTCGGGACGGCGGATACTGACATCGCACTCGGCCGGGACGAAATGGGTACCGTCGGCATCGCCCTGGCCTAATACCGTCTCGTAGTTCTCTACGCCTGCGGCTACCGCGTGTCTGTCTTCGAGGAACGCCCAGTCGGTCTC
>CALJCU010000025.1 GCA_938023885.1 uncultured Prevotella sp.
GAGAAGTTAAGCCCACTTGCGCCGATGGTACTGCAATGCAATGCGGGAGAGTAGGCAGCTGCCTCCTTTCATAAGAGTCTTGGGAACAAATGTTTCCAGGGCTCTTTTGGTGTGAATATGAGCTATTCGGGTTGGGGGCGGTCCCTAACCATCCATAGGTCGTTTCTGTAAATGGGGCAGAAGACGTACCCGAAGATGTTCAGTATTAACCGAGATTTATTGATAATAGCAATGACCGAGGAACGATTAATAGCCAATCTACGAAAGGGACGACAATCGGCCTTGAGTGAAATCTACGACTTATATGCTCAGGAGCTACTTGTTTTCTGCTTTTCGTACACTAAATCTAAACAAGACGCGGAAGAGGTTGTGCAAGATTCTTTCCTCCGACTTTGGGAGATGCGCTCTTCCATACGGTCTGATCATTCCTTAAAGTCTTTGCTTTTTAAGATAGCTAAGAACCGAGTTATTGATTTGTTTAGATCTAATTTAAATAGTAAGATCTTTGCCGATTACCTTCTTTTTCAACAATCGGAAGCTGTCAACGAGTCTGTGGATATGGATTATGACGGTTACCGTTTGTTGGTCGATAAAGTATTGATGAAGTTACCGCCTTCGCAGAGGGAGATCATTCGGCTGTCTGACTTTGACGGCTTAAACAATAGTCAAATAGCACAAAAACTTAATATTACGGAGAAGACGGTAAGAAATCAATTATCCGCCGGCAACCAGCTGTTTTATAAACTATTAAAGAATGCTTTGAAGTTTTTATGTTTTATTTTTTCTTTGTCTTTGGGATAAATCCTTTGTTGGATCGTCTTATAAGCATAATCCTGACATATACGTTTTTAACATGAATCCTTTATTAAAGAAATATATTGATAATACCATTACCCCCGAGGGACTTGAGGAGCTGCGAGTCTACGTCTCTACGCTTGATGACGAGCAACTGTCCACAGTGCTTGAGGATGATTCCTGTAAGCGTGTCGTTTCTCCATTTACAGAGATTGAGGTTGAGCAACTGAAGAGTTCTCTGATGGAATCACTTTCAGAAGAGCCTTCTCGCTGGCCCATTGTGCGGAGGGTCATTGGCTGGGCAGCTGTCTTGTTGTTACCGATCCTGCTCTTCTCTACCTATTATTTCTATCATCATTATGTGAACGTCTCCCGGGAGCAGATTATCGTCTCAACGGGTCCTTTTGAGCGTTCAAATATTACGTTGCCGGATGGCACCCGCGTGAAGCTCAATGCCAACACAGAGTTGTCTTATTCTGCACAAGCTTTCTCCGGTTCCGACCGTAGTGTCAGTTTTACAGGTGAAGCCTACTTTGAGGTTTCAAAACTTCAGGGCCGCCATTTTACGGTGAAGGGTGATGGTTACAATGTTGAGGTGAAAGGCACTAAGTTTAATGTCTCAGCAGGCAGATCCGATCCCGAGGTCGTAGTTTCCTTGGATGAAGGTCGCGTTGGATTCACTTCTTCAAAGGGAGGGAAAGTAGACATGAAGCCTGGAGATGTTTCTACGCTTGAGCGTTCGTCAGGCATGATCACCGTCAAGCACAACCAGTTGACGAACGACTTCTCTGCGTGGAAGCGGAACGAGATCGTGGTGCGTCACAGCACGCTGACTCATTTGCTCGATTTGATGAAACGGTCTTATGGTGTCTCTTTCCGAGTGGATAAGAGTGTGTGTCCGTCAAGTACATTCACGGGTATGATCCCGAGCGATAACCTTAACGAAGCGCTCGACATCTTAGAGACTGCTTATGGCATCAGGACATATGTAGACGGGCGGACCATTCGACTATCAAAGTAAATATTTGTTAAACATCAAGAGGCGTATGGGACACATATGCCTTTTTTGCGTCTTGTTTGTGATTCTCGTAAACTGAGAGTTCTAAAAAACAATATGTTTAAACCAAAAATTAACAACATGGTACATTCAAAAGAAAGAGCTTCGTGGAAGAGCCTTTTGGTATTGTTCCTGTTCGGCTCTATGTTGGTCGCCAATGCGGAAACGAATGCTAAGGGTAACCGTGTGACTATTCATGTGGCGAATGCGTCACTGCTTCAAATCTTCAACCAAATTGAGAAGCAAACAACTTACCACTTCTCTTATCTCGACAGTGAGATTGACAATCGCCAGGACATCACGCTGAGCGTGAACAACACTTCTGTGTCGTCGGTGCTTGATCGAGCCTTGAAGGGACGGCCTTTAACTTATAAGATCGTCTCCGCAAAGTCTATTGTCATCTCTAAAGTTAATACTGCCTCTTCTGACTATAGGACAGCTTCTGTCGGCATCTCTCAGCAGAACGGGGGCGGATCTGTTATTAGAGGTACTGTAAAGGATGCTAAAGGTGAGCCTGTCATCGGTGCTTCTGTCACACGAGGTGGCTCCACTACTGGTGCGGTAACAGATATTGATGGTAACTTTTCTATTAGGGCTAACCCGGAGGATGAGCTTACAATTTCTTATGTTGGTTTTAAAACACAGCGTGTGAAGGTAGGTCAAAGGCGTAATCTTGATATTACTATTACCGAAGATAACGAACTGCTCAATGAAGTTGTTGTTGTGGGTTATGGAACGATGCGTAAGAGCGACGTTACAGGCTCCATCTCAGTTGCCAAAGGTGAGGATTTGGTGAAGAACCAGAACTTCTCGGCTCTTGATAACTTACGTGGTAAGGCAGCCGGTGTCAATGTCTTCTCTAATTCAGACGACTTAGGTACTTCCACTCCGCGTGTCATTATCCGTGGTATGGCCACTATCAATGCTAGCTCAAGCCCTTTGTATGTTGTCGATGGTGTTGTGATGAGCAACTTCGCACTTGTTAATCCTAACGATATCGAGTCGATGGAAGTGTTGAAAGATGCTTCTGCTACAGCTATTTATGGTGCTCGTGGTGCTAACGGTGTCATTATGGTTACAACAAAGCGTGGTCTGAAAGGTGAGACTGGAACGAAGGTGAGCTATCAGGGATCTTTGCGTATCGGTACGATGGCCCGTAAGATGAAAGTTCTTAATGCCCAGGAATGGTGTGATGCTTTTATGAAAGGCTTGGTGAATGAGAACAAATACAATGGTTACAACTGGTCTCTCAATCGTACAGCCTGGTTTACTGACAGCCGTTATTTTGATTCCAAGGGTAATCCTATCTATGATACTGACTGGCAGGACGAGGCAACCCGTACGACAATCTCGCATAACCATCAGCTGAATATCCAACAGAGTGGAGAAAGCTCATCTATGGGTGCATTCCTTAATTATTCAGATTATCAGGGTCTGATGAAGAATACATGGAACAGGCGCATCAGTGCTAAGATGACGTATGATGCAAATCCTTATAGATGGCTTTCTACAGGTGTTAATTTAATGGTCAACCATATGTGGGGCCGTTTTACGGATGCTTACGGTGGTGGCCAGGAGGCCCGTCGTACGATGATCGAGATGCTTCCTTGGCTTCCTCTTCGCGAGCCGGATACCGGCAACTATACAACTTCTACATCCCCCTCGGGGATGGCAGACCGTTTCGGTTTTGAAGGAATGTCGAACCCTGTTATGATTCTTGAGCAGCAGAAGCGACTTTATTACAATACACAGATTTTCGGTAATGCGGCTCTGACTTTCCACCTCTTGCCTGGACTGGATTTCAAGACACAGCTTGGTATTGATTGGCATAATATTGACGGGCGACGTTATGCGGCTAAAACACTTAACAATATCTCTATGCCAAACGGCCGTGCCGAGAATAGTCATGCAACAAATCTCTATTGGCAGGAGGAGTCTTATCTGACTTATCAAAAGACTATCGACCAGCATCGTCTTAATGCCATGTTCGGTCTTTCCTGGACAGAGCGTACGTCACGTAGCAACAGCGTGGCAACAGAAGGATTTTCTAATGATTTCTATGAGGATAACAACATGGGAGTGGGCACGAATCCTGAGACTCCCTCTTCGAGCACAGACAGATGGCGCATGAATTCTTACTTCCTCCGTTTGGCTTATACTTATAAAGACCGCTACTCCGTGACTGCAACAGGGCGTTATGATGGTTCTTCTAAATTCGGTAAGAACAACAAGTATGCGTTCTTCCCATCGGCTGGTTTAGCATGGCTTGTCTCTGAGGAGAAGTTCATGAAGCCCATCACTTGGGTCAGCAACTTGAAGCTGCACACCAGTTACGGTCTGACCGGTAACTCTGAGATTGGTACGTATAACTCTTTGGCCCGCACTGTTGCCGGCACATTATTGCTTGATGGCAGGCGTGCTTCCTATATGTATCTCAGCTCCATGGAGAATCCTGACCTTAAATGGGAGAAGACAGGTATGTGGGATATAGGCTTTGAGCTCGGCTTATTTGTCAATCGTCTGAACTTTGACATTTCCTATTATAACAAGAAGACGACCGACCTGTTGCTCAATTGTCCTGTACCTCACTCAACTGGTTTCTCTACCCAGTATAAAAATATCGGTTCAGTACGCAACCAAGGTCTTGATATGATGGTGACGGCTTATCCTGTACGTACCAACGACTTCACATGGCAGGCCTCTCTTAACATGAACTATAATAAGAACAAAATTCTGCATCTTGGAGAGAATGATGAGGATATCGAAATGATGAGTTGGGTTGGCGGCTCTGAGGCTATCCTCCGCGTCGGTGAGAGCATGGGCAGTTTCTATGGCTATCATCGTTATGGCGTATGGACAGAGGAAGACCATAAGGCCGGTAACTGCACACTTTCACAGGTCGGCCGTCCACATCGCTCAGATACGAAGGAAATCCTTGGAAAAGGTCTTCCCGACTGGACTGGCGACCTCAGCAATACGTTCAGTTACAAGAATTTCGATTTTACGATGGACTGGCAGTTTGTTATGGGTGTACAGACTATGCAACAGTTCTACCATCCTACTTATGACCGTTTTGGTATTACCAATGGCCTGAAGAATATTCTTTATGATGCTTACGACGGTACTAACCCTGGTACGATGGAGCAGATGATCCGTTTGGCCAACTCCGGTCACGCTGGTCAGGACACGACAGTAGACTCTAGCTGGATCTGCAGTGGTTCTTACCTACGTCTGAACATGCTGCAGTTGGGCTATACCTTTGACCGTGACCTCTGCAAGCACATCGGTCTTGAAGCACTGCGTGTGTATATCAGCGGCAATAACTTAGCACTTGTTACCTCCAGTAAGTTCCATGGGTACGATCCGGAGTCGACATCACAGACTAGTCAGTTCGGTCAGAATATGACGTTCTATTCTTATCCGAGATCGCGCACCTTTACAATTGGCTGCAACGTAACATTCTAATGAATAGGTTTTTCAACCAATAATAACTTAGGATATAAAAGTATGAAAAAGATATTTGTAATTGCTGCCTGCGTGGGGTTGCTTCTTTCTTCCTGCAACAGTTGGCTGGAGGAACATCCGGAATCGATTCTTACCAGACAGGACTTCAATAAGACAGAAGAGCATTTCCTTGGTCAGGTCAATTACCTGTACCGTACAGGCTTTGTTACCAAATACTCCAATGCCGGGAGTGCTTATATTGGTCCCTTTGCATCTGTCACATCTATGCTTACCGGCTATTTTCGCAATTCCTATGAAGGTCAGGAGAACGTGTGCCTCTATTCTCGCCAACTGACCCGGCAGAACGAGACGAATAATGTATCAGGCACTATGGATGGAGTATGGGACGATTGCTATGATGCCATCAACGTGGCTAATAGTGTCATATCCAACATCAACGCTGAAGGTGTATCGGTGTCAGCTGATGCCAAGATACAATATGTTGGGGAGGCGAAGTTTTTCCGCGCCATGAATTATTTCTATCTTGTGAAGACTTTCGGTGACATACCTCTGACGCTTACTAACTACTACAGTGCTTCACAGGAGATGGGACTGGCACGCACTGCAAGGGCTGATGTGATGAAACAGGTTGTCAGCGACCTCAAAGATGCCGTGTCCAGTCTGCCTGCAAAGACATGGCAGAGCGATGCCCACCGTATCACGAAATACGTGGCAGAGATGGGACTTACCGATGTCTATATGTACCAAGGCGATTATGCCAATGCAGCCTCAACGGCAAAGGATATCATCAAGTCGGGTCTTTATCAGCTCACACAGAATACTGACCGTGGCCTGAACAGTGCCTTTAATAAGTTGCGTACTACTGATGACCTCCCCGAGGTTATCTATGCCCAGGAGTTTGACAACACAGTCGCAACCAGTGGATGGTGGCCTACCTATGCCTTTACCTCATCTGCTACATCTGTGTTTGACAAGTATGCTATCACCGAACGAGCTTTCGGCCCTTACGGACGTTACCTCAATATCTATACATCCCAGGATCTTCGCGGGCAGGAGAAGCAGTTCTTCGCAACGTCTTACACCAATCCGGTGAATGGCAAGACCTGGACTATGCCTGTGGCATCGGGTGTGACCAGCGATAGCCCCGATTATTATAATCAAATCGGCTGCTGGTACTACTTTGATGAAGAGGCTATGGAGAGTACTGGTCGCGGTACCAAGGACTGGAATGTTTACCGTTACGCAGAGACGTTGCTTGATGCAGCCGAGGCTATCGTCCAGAGTTCTGGTGTAACAGCCGAAGCTGCGGATTACCTGGCACAGGTACAGAGCCGTGCGCTCGGTGAGAGTGAGGCTACACTGACAAGCAGGCTGCAGTCTTTGCCTAAAGAAAAGTTCATTGAGACCTGTTGGACAGAGCGTTTGCGTGAGTTCCCGCTGGAGTTCAAGATCTGGGACGACTGCGTAAGAACAGGCAAATTCCCTGTTATCTCCAATACGATGCATAGTGGTGAGGTGACTTATGTGGACCTCGTCGGTGCTACTAACGGCTCTGGTGCAAAGTTCAAGCAGAGCGATTTGCTCTGGCCTATTTCTCTCAATGAGATACAGCGCAATCCGAAATTGACACAGAACGATGGATACGCCTCGACAAATAAGGCTCAATAATATTAGAGAATGAACAATAATAAGATTAAACTTATTCTGAAAAAGACTATGTTGGCAGGAGTCTTGGCTCTCGGCTTCCTGCCAGCGTTGTCTGCCTCCCAGAACTACACATCTTATGTAGATCCGCTCATCGGGTCGGGAGGTCACGGTCATGTTTTTGTGGGAGCTAATGTTCCTTTCGGAGAACTGCAGGTAGGACCAATGAACATCTTCAAAGGATGGGACTGGTGCTCCGGTTATCACTACAGTGACAGTATCATTGTAGGGTTCAGTCATACACATCTTAGTGGTACAGGCTGCTCCGATTTAGGTGATATCAGTCTCATGCCTTACATGGGCAAGGAGCGAACTTCTCAAGGCAGGCAGGAAGATATTTCCGGATCGGCCTCGTCCTATTTTAAGCATGCTGACGAGTCCGTTGCCCCGGGCTTCTACAGTGTCAAGCTCGACAACGGTGTCAATGTGGAACTGACAGCTACGGATCATGTGGGCTTACATCATTATATCTATACGGGTAATGAGACTCCGCGCTTGCTTATCGATTTAAAGACGGGCATCGACTCACGGAGCTATGAGACGTACATACGCCGTGTTGATGATCATACCGTGGAGGGCTTCCGCTTTGCCCATGGCTGGGCTCCTTTTCATAAGACTTTCTTCTATGCAACTTTCAGCCGACCCATCAAGAGTTTAGATGTCTTCTCCGATGATACGCCTCAGGGTAAGAATGAATTACAAGGAAGAAATGTTAAGGGGAGCGTGACGTTTGCTGACAGCGACCGTGATCTCTTGGTAAAGGTGGCTATCTCCAGCGTGAGTTGTGCGAACGCTGAGATGAATCTCAACACAGAACTGCCAGGCTGGGATTTTGCCGCTACGCGCAAGGCTGCTGTGGATAAATGGAACAAGTGGCTTGGAATTATCAGTGTAGAAGGTAACGACACTGACAAAAAAGTGTTCTATACAGCTCTTTACCACATGTTTATCGCGCCGACACAGTATGCTGACGTGAATGGTGATTTCCGCGGTATGGACGACAAGGTGTATACTGGCAATAAGTTCCGTAACTACTCTACTTTCTCGTTGTGGGATACTTATCGCACCTTGCAGCCACTGATGACGATTCTTAGTCCCAGACTTGTTTCAGACGAGGTCAACTCCATGCTCAGTATCTATGACCAGAATGGTAAGCTCCCTATCTGGCCGTTACTGTCAGGTGAGACCAACTGCATGCCGGGTTATAGTTCTGTGCCTGTTATCGCAGATGCTTATCTCAAAGGTATCGGGGGCTTCGATGCTGACCGTGCGTTGCGTTATATGGTATCTACGGCTACCAATCCGAAACAGAATGGTGTGCCAGAACTGATGAAATACGGTTATATTCCTGCGGATAAGAAACGGGAGGCCACTTCCATCAACCTTGAGTATGCTGCTGACGACTGGGGGTTGGCTCTCATGGCCAAGAAGATGGGATGCGAAGACATCTACAACACGTTCATCAAACGGGGCTTGTCTTACAACATGCTCTTCGACAGCAAGATAGAGAAGATCCATCCCAAGATGACTGACGGCACCTGGTATGAGCCTTACGACCCGTTCCTTGCCAATCACCGCAACGGTGTTGGCGACTTCACGGAGGGTAATGGTTGGGAATACACATTCATGGTACCTCAAGACCCCGAGGGACTTATTTCCGCCCATGGAGGTGATAAGGCTTTTGTGAAGAACCTTGATGAGTTGTTTGTTGCAAAAGGTGATCTTGGCGAGGGCGCACCACCAGATGTATCCGGCATGGTTGGCCAGTATGCCCATGGCAATGAGCCTAACCATCATATACCGTATCTTTATGTTTATGCAGGAGAGCAGTGGAAGACAGCCGCTCGTATACGCTCACTTATGCATCAGTTCTACAGAGCTGATCCCGACGGATACGCAGGTAACGAAGACTGTGGACAGATGTCATCATGGCTCGTCTCTTCTGCTTTAGGCTTCTATCAGGTTAATCCGTCGAATGGAGTGTATGTTTTCGGCAGTCCCCTTTTCAAGGAGGCAAGCATAAAGCTTGAGAACGGGAAAATCTTCAAGATCATTGCGAAGAACAACAGTGACAAAAATATCTATATCAAGAGTGCCAAACTTAATGGGAGATCCTACAGTAAGTCGTTCATTACCTATGACGACATTATGCGGGGAAGTACGCTTGAACTTACGATGGACAGCAAACCGAACAAGAGTTTTGGAGCTTCTAAGGTGAACCGTCCGGTGAGTGCCCGTTAAGTAAATGGTGAATGCCATGCCCAGAACTTATATGGCCAATATTGCGGCTCTATGGCTGCTGTTAGCTGATCCTACTGTCTTCAGAGATAATGACACTTATTACCTTTACGGCA